>JBOGEU010000251.1:0-18886 GCA_050741995.1 Acidimicrobiia bacterium
TCGAGCCGGGCGGCCGCGCAGGCCGGGGAGTCTTTTGTCTATGTGGTGCGACAGGACGACCTACTGGGACGGCGTGGGACGGGCAACGCCATGGTCGCCACCGGGCTCCTCTCTGCGGCTCGCACCGCCGCCTTGGAGGGCTGGCGCAAGGGGTGGACCGCCAATGTGGTCGCCCACGGCGACGACAATGACCAGGCTTCGGTCGAGGCCTGGGCGACACGCCTGCTCGATGCCGGCGACGTCACCGGCGAACTGGTCCGAGTCGGCCCGGGGCACATCGGAAAAGCCCTGCCGTGAACGGGGCGATCGTCGTAACCGGCGCCGCCCGGGGCATCGGGCGCGCCATCGCCGAGACGCTGGCCTCGAATGAGCCTCTCACGGTGATCGGCGTCGATGTCGCTCCCGAGCTCGCCCTCTCCGAGCACATCATCCCGGTCCAGGTCGACCTGACAACCACCGACGGCCCGACCTTGGTCCGACAGACGGTTGAATCGGCCGGAGTCCCCCTGATCGGATTGGTCAACAACGCCGGGATCACCCGGGACGCCCGCCTGGTCAATATGACCGACGAGGACTTTGCCGCAGTGCTCGAGGTGAACCTGGGGGCGGCCTACCGGCTGGCGATGGAGCTGGCACCGCTGATGGGCGATGGCGGGGTCATCGTCAACATCGCCTCCCGGGCCTATCTGGGCAATTTCGGGCAGTTCAACTACTCGATGTCCAAGGGCGGGGTGGTGGGCATGACCCGGGCCCTGGCCTTGTCGCTTGCCCCCAACATCAGGGTCAACGCCATCGCCCCCGGGCTGATCTCGTCGGAGATGAGCATGGGCATCCCCGAGGAGATACGGGAGAAGATGGTGGCGGCCATCCCCCTCGACCGGATGGGCACTCCCGACGAGATCGCCAACACCGTGTGGTGGCTCCTCACCCCCCTCTCCTCCTACATCACCGGCGAGGTGATCGTGGTCGGCGGGGGGCGCAGCCTGGGCTGACCTAGCGCTTACCTGAGGTACATAGCGCCATATATGGCGCTACCGGAACATAGAAGCCGCGACTCAACTCTCACTCCGATCGGACGACGCTGAATCAGTAGTAGTACCTGCTCACGGTCTCGGCCACCATCGCCGGCTTCTGGAAGCCTTCGACCTCGATCGTCACCTGGCGATTGACTTGGATCCCGCCCTCGACGTCGGACGCCGACACCAAGCGAATTCGGGCCCGGATCCGGGAACCAACGGGAACCGGAGCCGGGAAGCGGACTTTCTCGAGCCCGTAGTTGACTGCCAGCTGCGGCGTCCCGACATGGAGCTCGTCCTGGGAGCTGAGGGTGACGGTCAGCGACAACGTGAGGAAACCGTGAGCGATGGTCCCTCCGAAAGGGCCCGCCTTGGCCCTTTCCTCGTCGACGTGGATCCACTGATGGTCATCGGTGGCGTCGGCGAAGGCATTGACCCGGTCCTGGGTGATCTCCATCCAGTCGCTGACCCCGATCTCGGTCCCGACCCTGTCATGAAGGTCCGCAGCGTTCATTCTTTGTCCTCCTAGCGCCATATACGGCGCTGGGTACCTCAGGTAAGCAGAACTACCCTGCCCCTCGTGCAGGTTCTCCAGACGAAGCTGGATCCCAGGTCGGAGGAGTATCGGGCGAATCGGGCCGCCATGGAGGCTCAGCTGGTCGAGTTCCAGGCCCTGATGGAGCTCGCCCGGCAGGGCGGGGGCGAGAAGTACATCAAGCGGCACCGGGACCGGGGCAAACTCCTCGCCCGGGAGCGGATCGAGTTGCTCCTCGACCGCGACGCCCCCTTCCTCGAGCTCTCCACCCTTGCCGCCTGGGGCACTGACAAGAACTTGGGGGCCAACGTGGTCACCGGGATCGGAGTCGTCGAAGGCGTCGAGTGCGCCATCCTCGCCCACGACCCGACCAGCCAGGCGGGGTCGATGAACCGCTACTCGGTGGCCAAGACCCTGCGCATCATGGACATCGCCCGGGAGAACCGCCTCCCCCTGATCAACCTCGTCGAGTCGGGTGGTGCCGACCTCCCCGACCAGGCCGAGGTGTTCATCGTCGGCGGCAAGTGGTTCCGCAACCTCACCCGGCTCTCCAAGCTCGGCATCCCCACCATCGCCATCGTCTTCGGCAGCTCGACCGCCGGCGGCGCCTACTTCCCCGCCATGTGCGACTACTCGATCATGGTCAAGGACCAGGCCAAGGTGTTCCTCGGCGGCCCGCCCCTGGTCAAGATGGCCACGGGGGAGGAGTCCACCGATGAGGAGCTGGGCGGGGCGGAGATGCACTCTACGATCTCGGGGCTCTCCGACTACTTCGCCCGGGACGAGCAGGAGGCGATCAGGATGGGCCGCGACATCGTCGGCCATATCAACTGGCGCAAGCAGGGCTACGGGCCGACCAAGGACCCCGACCCCCCGGTGCATGAGGTCGACGACATCCTGGGCGTGATCCCTGCCGATCTCAGGGTCCCCTTCAACATGCGAGAGATCCTGGCCCGCACCCTCGACGGCTCCCGGTTCGAGGAGTACAAGACGAGGTACGGGCTTTCCATCCTCACCGGGTGGGGCTCGATCCACGGCTTCCCGGTGGGGGTCATCGCCAACCAGCAGGGTGTGATCTTCTCCGAGGAGGCGCAGAAGGCGACCGAGTTCATCCAGCTCAGCAACCGCTACGACACCCCGCTCCTCTTCATCCACAACACCACCGGCTACATGGTGGGCAGGGACTACGAGCAGCGAGGGATCATCAAGGACGGGGCCAAGATGGTCAACGCGGTGGCCAACTCCGAGGTCCCCCACATCGCCCTGATGGCCGGGGTCTCCTACGGGGCGGGCAACTACGGGATGTCGGGCCGCTCCTACGACCCCCGCTTCGTCTTCGGCTATCCCAACCACAAGGTGGCGGTGATGGGACCGACCCAGCTCGCCGGCGTGATGTCGATCATCGCCCGGCAGGCAGCCGAGTCACGGGGTGAGCCGTTCGACGAGGGAGAGGACGAGAAGCGGCGCAAGGAGATCGAGGCCCAGATCGAGGCCGAGGAGTTGGCTTACTTCTCCACCGCCCGGGTCCGTGACGACGGGCTCATCGACCCAAGGGACACCAGGCATGTCCTCGGCATCGCCCTGTCCGCCACCCACTCCGCCGAAGTCAAGGGGACCGATCGCTTCGGTGTGTTCCGGATGTGATCAGCCCTCGACGAAGGAGAGTCTGACCTTCCGGGTGTGATTGTCGACGTTGGTGTCCACCAGCACCACCGACTGCCAGGTGCCGAGTGCCGGTCGCCCCCCGATGACCGGGATGGTGACAGAGGGTGATACCAGCGCCGGCACCACATGGTCCCTGCCGTGACCGGGGCTTCCGTGCTCATGACGCCATTGGGCCTTCTCGGCAGGCAGCAAACGGTCGAGTGCGGTGAGCAGATCGTGGTCACTGCCCGACCCCATCTCGATGATGGCCACCCCGGCGGTGGCGTGGGGAACGAACACGGAGAGCAAACCGTCGCCATGCCGGGCGGCGAACCGGGTCACATCCTCGGTGATGTCGACGGCCTGGGGTCGATCGGCGGTGCGAACCAGGATCTCCTCGGTGATCATCTCGGGGACGCTACCGGACCGATAGTCGGCCCAGAGGGGCGGGGTCTGCGATCTCGTCTAACCGGCGAATTCGACCACCACATCGCGGTAACCGAGACCGACCAGGAAGTCGGTCAGCACCTGGCGGGCATTGGCCTCGGCATCGGCCAGGATGCCGTCGTCCAGAGCACCTTGGACCAGGACCTCTTCCGCGACTTGGCGGGCATCGGTCTCCAGCCTGGGATCCCCCTTGGTGAAGAGACCTGTCTCCCGATCGAGGATCTGCGTCGCTTCGTTGTCGACGGACACATACTGGATCTGGGCGTGGGGAACTGTGATCTCGACCACCCCCTGCTCGTCGAGTGCCACGTTGCGCACGGTGATCTGGCTGAGATCGATGCCGGCGCCGATCTTGGCCACCGCGAACAGCTGCAGACTGTCGCCGCGGGCCCAATCCAGCCATCCCCGGTCGGTGCCCTTGTCCACGATCGTGTACTGCACCGTCTCCACGGTGGTCAGGTTGGACAGGTCATGCAACGAGCTGATGACCACCGGGCCGATCTCCTCGTATGGCTCGGGCTCGAAGACTGCCGCCAGATCGGCCGGCGTGGGCACTGCGTCCACCAGGTCGCGCAGACTCGAGACCACCCAGATGCCGATGACCACGAACATGGCGACCACGCCAAGGATGATCGCGGTCGGGACGATCCTCGACCTCCGCCTCGGCTCAGGCTCGAGCCTCTCGACGGTCTCCCGCTCCAATAATTGTGTGTTGCTCATGACGGTGCGAATCCTCTCTCCACTCGGGTGTACCTAATTCGACGTCTTCGCTCAGGAAAAGGTTTCCGCCGGTAGCCTCATCGGGTCGATGATCCGAAGAGTCCTGGTAGCAAATCGTGGCGAGATCGCACGCCGCGTTTTCAGGACCTGTCGCGAGATGAGGATAGAGACGGTGGCGGTCTATTCCGACGCCGACGCCACCGAGCCCTTCGTTGCCGAGGCGGACATCGCGGTCAACCTGCCCGGGACCACCGCTGCCGACACCTATCTCGACGTCGAGGCCATCGTCGTCGCCGCCAAGGAATCTGGCGCCGATGCGGTGCACCCCGGCTACGGGTTCCTCGCCGAGCACGCCGGCTTCGCCCGGCGGGTCCTCGCCGAGGGGCTCACCTGGATCGGTCCCCCGCCCTCGGCCATCGAGACCATGGGGTCGAAGCTGGCATCGAAAGCGGTCATGGACTCGGCTGGGGTCAACACGCTGCCCGCCGTCGACCTCACCGGACTGACCGACACCGACGCGGCCGATGCCGCCGCCGGCATCGGCTACCCGGTCCTGGTCAAGGCCTCCGCCGGAGGCGGGGGCAAGGGAATGCGAATCGTACGTGCTCCCGAGGTCCTGGCTGATGCTGTCGAAGGAGCGCGCCGTGAGTCGGCGTCCTCGTTTGGCGACGACACCGTCTTTCTCGAGCAATACCTGGAGGCACCCCGCCACATCGAGATCCAGGTATTCGGGGACAACCAGGGCCGGGTGATCTCGCTGTTCGAGCGGGAGTGCTCGATCCAGCGTCGTCATCAGAAGATCATCGAGGAAGCGCCCGCGCCGATGGTCGACGACGAGTTGCGGGCGAGGATGGGCGAGACGGCGGTGGCCGCGGCCCGGGCGGTCGGGTACGTCGGGGCGGGGACCGTCGAGTTCCTGTTCCAGGACGGCGAGTTCTTCTTCCTGGAGATGAACACCCGGCTCCAGGTTGAGCACCCGGTGACCGAGATGATTACCGGTCTCGACCTGGTGCGGCTCCAGGTCGAAGTGGCGAACGGAGAGCCCCTCGACATCGAGCCGACGATCACCGGGCATGCCATCGAGGCCCGGCTCTACGCCGAGGACGCCGCCCACGACTTCCTTCCCGTCACCGGGACACTGCACCGGTTCGCCTTCCCCGACCTGCCCGGATTGCGTATCGATTCCGGTGTCGAGGACGGGTCGGTGGTCACATCGTTCTACGACCCTCTGCTGGCCAAGGTGATCTGCCACGCCCGCAGCCGGGAGCAGGCGGCGCGGACCCTGGCCACGGCACTGCGTCTTGCAGTGATCCATGGCTCGGTGACCAACCGTGCGCTACTGGTGCGGATACTCGAGGACGACGGGTTCCTCGCCGGGATGACCGACACTCATTTCCTGGAACGTCACGACCCGGTCGAATTGGCGCGGCCGTTGGTCGACGAGACCGTCGAGCACCTGGCCGCGGTGGCCGCCGCCCTCTCCGACCAGGTAGTGGAGCGGAGCCGGTCCATGGTCCTGGCCACTTTGCCCTCGGGCTGGCGAAACAACCCGGGTCTCCCCCAGACCCGGGAATACCGGGGTCAGCATCGGAATCACCGCATCGAGTACCGGGCCGCCTTGGGGATCCAGGTCGGGGGCCTCCCCGATCTCGAGGTGTCGGAGTGCACCCCGGCCCACGTCGAGCTCATCACCGGTGGGGCCAACTATCGGTTCGTGATCGCCCGGTACGGGGAGGCCCGATATCTCGAGTCCGATCGGGGACCGGTCCGATTGGCGGAAATCCCCCGCTTCCCTCGCACCGAGACCGAAGAAGCGCCGGGGTCGCTCCGTGCCCCGATGCCGGGACAGGTGCTCCGGCTCGATGTCGAGGTCGGCGACCGGGTGGCCAAAGGACAGGTCCTTCTGGTACTCGAGGCGATGAAGATGGAACACGCCCTGCGCGCCCCTCATGACGGCACGGTCATCGAGATCGATGCCGCACCTGGCGATCAGATCGAGGCCGGCGTGGTGCTGGTGGTCGTCGCGGAGTCGTCAACTTCAAGTTGACACATGCAATCGTCAACCTATAGTTGACGGCATGAAACCATCACTCGAGCTCGGGCCCCTGATCCGGCTGGTCGAAGGCCAGCAGGCGGACGGCGGCCCGTTGGACCATCTCTCCAATGCGGTGGTCGTCTCCGACGACCTCGCCGACCTCGCCGACGACCTGATCGGCCACTTCGTGGACAAGGCGCGGGAGGGCGGCGCCTCGTGGGCCGAGATCGGGGACAGACTCGGCGTCTCGAAGCAGGCGGCGCAGAAGCGGTTCGTCGACACCCGAGCGTCGAAGAAGGGAAGACGGCGCGGTCTGTTCGCCCACTTCAACCAGGATGCCCGCACCCTGACCATCCGTGCCCAGACCCTGGCCAGGGACCGGGGCAGCGAGCGGATCGGGAGCGATCACATCCTCCTCGCCATGATCGCTGACGAGGCGAGCGTCGCCAGCAGGGCGATAATGGCCAATGGCCCCTCGCTGGAGGAGCTGCGGCAGGCGACCGAATCGGAGCTGGGCCCCCCCGGCTCACCGACCCGGGGGCACATGCCCTTCGCCCCCGACTCCAAGAAGCTGCTGGGCCTGGCATTGCGGGAATCGGTGCGTCTCGGTGATCGTCACATCGCTGGCGAGCACATCCTCCTCGGGATGCTTCGGGACGAGGGCTCGGCGGCGGCGTCGGCTCTGACGCGGCTGGGAGTCGAGCGCCGGGGAGTCGAGACATTCATCGCCGACTCCGCCGATTGACCATCGTCGGGTCATCCACAGGGCGTCTCTGGCTCGTCCCCCGGGAGGTAGGAGACATTCACGCCGCCGGCAGTGACCGTCAAGGTCGGCTCCGGCCCTTCGGTCATGACCAATTCCACGTCGAGGAGACCGTCGACCGTGGCCTCGACCCATTCCGGCGGCAGGTCGTCCCGCCCGTCCGGACGGTGCCACCCCACCCCGTTGATCACCCCCAGGTGGGCGGTGCCACAGGACAAATCGAATGTCGCCGGCCACGGGAACCCCGGCTCGACATAACCCGGGACCTCGGCGACCCGCGGCCTCTCCGGTGAGAACGGCGTCAAATCGTCGGGCGTCGCCACACTCCCCGGGTCACGGAGATCGACCGTCACCATCGCCTCCTGCCGACCCTCGCCTGCGATCCGGAACGGTGGTGCCGGCAGCCGATCACGGTCGAGGGCGATGAAGTAGGTCCTCGGGACGCCGTCATCGGTGCAACCCCGACCGTCGCTGATGTGCACGATCTGAGCCCGAATCAAATCGGTCTCGAAGGCCACATCGTCGAGTCGGGTGACCGGGCATGAGCCACTGTGCACGACGAACGAGGTGACGACGATCTGCACGGTGAAGTCGATGTCCGGTGGCCCGGCGGCGAGCTCCGTCTGCTCCCACATCTCGACGAGGGCCGCCTGCTCGGTGATCACCAACGGGTGCTCGGCGAAGGTGAAATCGGTCTCACCCAGATAGTCCCAGCCGTCTCCTCCCTCGGGCTGCGGCCCGGGCAATGGCGTGGTTGCCGGGTCCTGGCCGGTCAGGCACGCCGGGTCCTCGCCTATGGCTTCTCGAGCGGCTGCGATCCGGTCTGGGGTGAGCAGGCCCACGAACACCTCGACCACACCCCTGGCCTCGTACGTACCCCACACCTCCATCCCCTCCGGGAGACGTCCCTCGAGCTGGCTCGAGATCTGGTTCAACTCGGCGCTGGTGTGCACCATCTCCACGGCGACCACACCGACCCCGGGGAACTCGGACTCCAGCATCTCCTGATACGTCACGACATCACCGCCGACAAAGCCCACCGTGACCCATCCGTGATGGTCGCGGTCGATCCAGATGTTCTCGTAGCCCGCCAGGTCCCCGGCATACGCCTGCACCTCCTCCACCGGCATCTCGTTGCCTACGTAGATCGGGGTATCGCGGTACCAGTCGTCGGGAGCCGTCGGATACCCGGTCTCGTCACACAACAGGATGTCCGATGACCCTGGTGGGGTGGTGCTAGACGAGACCTCGCTCAGGGTTGGCGAGATCC
Organism: Acidimicrobiia bacterium; assembly: GCA_050741995.1. GTDB lineage: Bacteria > Actinomycetota > Acidimicrobiia > Spongiisociales > ZC4RG35 > JARDZU01. The sequence continues at coordinate 8,431 of JBOGEU010000251.1, forward strand.
CGGGCATCGTGGTCACGGCGACGTCGGCAATCGGGGGCTCGGCACACGCCACGGCCAAAGCGACCGTCAAGATCAGTCCGGCTCTTCTGATCCACTCTCCTTACGACGCGACTATGACGATGCGCGGTCGTCAGCGGTTCCCTCGAACGCGGCGAGAACCCCGAGCACGAAGTCGATGTCGGCCTCGGTGTGATCGGCATTGACCTGGAACCGGAGCTCTTCGGACCCTTTGGGGACCACCGGGTAGTTGAGACCCGTGGCCAGGACGCCGTTGTCGAACAGGTGCCGGACCAGGGCCGTGGTCCGCTCGGTGTCCCGGACCATCAGCGGGACCACCGGATGGGGGCCGGGGATCGTCTCGAATCCGAGATCGACCAGACCCGACTCGAATCTGGTTGTCATCTTCGCCAGGTGGTCGAGCAATCCCTTTCCCTCTGCCGAGTCCGCCACCGATATCGCGGCCGTCGCCGCCGCCGCCTCACCCACCGTGATCGGGTTCGAGTAGATGTACATCGGCGCCGTCTCGCGGAGATAGTCGATCAAGTTCCCGGCGCCGCTCACATAGCCCCCGTTGACCCCGAAGGCCTTGCCCAGTGTGCCGATCAGGACGTCGACGGGGCCGGACCCGGAGACTTCCTCGGTGCCCCTGCCCGTCTCACCGAATGCCCCGACGCCGTGCGAGTCGTCGACCACCACCACCACGTTCTCCTCGAAGTCGGCATCGTGGGCACGGGCGATGTCGACCAGGGCCGCCAGGTCCGAGAAGTCGCCCCGCATCGAGAAGACACCGTCGGTGACCAGGATCGCCCTCTTCCCGGCTCCAGCAGCCTGCTCCAGCCGGCTGTCGAGCGCCGCGAGGTCGAGATGTGGGAACACCTCCCTCGACGCCGGTCGGGCGAGCCGCAAGGCGTTGATGATGCAGTTGTGATTGAGCTCGTCGCTGAGAACGACGGTTTCCTCGGTGATGAGGCTGGTGAGGACGGAGAGCACGGTGGCATAGGCCGAGGAAAAGACCATCGATGCCTCCCGGCCGTGGAATCGGGCCAGACGTGCCTCGAGGTCGAGGTGTGCCTGATAGGTGCCGGAGATGAATCGAACCGCACCGGGACCGGTACCGAACTCCTGGGTGGCGGCCTCTTCGGCGGCGATCACCGACGGATGCCGGGACAGCCCGAGATAGCTGTTGGAGTTCATCCGCAGGAATCCGCCATTTGCGCCTGCCAGCCTGATCCGGGGGCCGTGGCCACCCTGGGCGGACTCCACCCCGATCACGACCGCCTCCGCTCCCTTGCCGATGCCCGCCTCCCGAAGTGAGGCGACCTCGCCGGCCAATCTCGAGTCGAGACGATCATGTGGCATGCGGACCGGGTTTAGCACACCTCTAGAGTGCCTGGCCATGACTCGACTCGGCTTCATCGGTTTGGGGATCATGGGCCACGGGATGGCGGCCAACCTGCTCGACGCCGGTAACGAGCTCACCGTCTGGAACCGGACCCCCGACAAGGCGGTGGATCTGGTCTGTGAGGTCGCACCGAGCCTTCCCGAGCTGGGTCAGGCCAGCGACATCGTGTTCGTATGTGTCTCCGATACCCCGGACGTCGAGCAAGTGGTCTTCGGCGACCAAGGAGTCATCCATGGGATGAGCGAGGGCAGCATTCTCGTCGACCACTCGACCATTTCGCCCGGCGCCACTAGGGAGTTCGCATCGAGGGCGGCCGACAGTGGGGTCACCTGGGTCGATGCCCCGGTCTCGGGCGGGTCGGAGGGGGCGGAGAAGGGCACCCTTGCCGTGATGGCCGGCGGTCCCGCGGACGCTCTGCAGCAGGCCCGCCCCTTCATGGAGGCTTATTCCACATCGATCACCCACATCGGCGACGAGCCGGGCTCGGGCCAGATGGCGAAGGCAGTCAACCAGGTGTTGGTCGTGCTCAACCAGCTCGCTGCGTCCGAGGCCTTGCTTCTGGCCCAGGGCGCCGGTCTCGACCTCGAGAAGACCCTTGTCGCAGTCGAAGGAGGGGCGGCCGGGTCGTGGATGCTCTCCAACCGCGGGCCGCAGATGATCCGGCGTGACTGGCGCCCGGGATTCACCATCGATCTCCAGCAGAAGGACCTGCGCCTGGTCCTGGAAGCGGCCGACGAGATCGGCGTCCCCATGCCTGGTGTGTCCCTCGTCTTCCAGCTCTACCGGGCGCTGCAGGCCCAGGGTCTGGGCTCGGAGGGCAACCACGCCCTGGTCAAGGCGTTGGAGGAGCTGGCCGGGATCGAACTGGGAGGGTGACACCGCCTCCGATGGCGTCAGCCCAGGAGGTCCTCTTTCACCCTGGCTACGTGGCCGGTGGCTTTGACGTTGCGGTAAGCCTTTTCCAACTTGCCGTCGGGGCCGATGACGAAGGTGGAGCGGATGAGGCCCACCATCTTCTTGCCGTAGAGGGTCTTTTCCCCCCAGGCGCCGAGTGACGTGGCCAGCTTCTTGTCCTCATCGGAGAGGAGGTCGAAGTTGAGGCCCTCCTTCTCCTTGAACTTGGCGTTCTTCGTCGGCTTGTCCGGGCTCACCCCCACTATCTGGTAGCCGGCATCGCCAAATTCGTCGTAATTGTCGCGAAAGTCGCAGGACTCCAAAGTGCAGCCCGGGGTCATCGCCGCCGGATAGAAGAACATGACCAGTTTCTGACCGGCGAAATCGTCGGATGAGACGATGTCACCGTCCTGATTGGGGAGGCTGAAGGTGACGGTTTCGGACATGTCCTCAGGGTAGTTGTTGTCCGATCCAGCGTTCAGTCGGCCTCGGCGGCCTCCTTGGCCTCGGGCGAGGCGAGGAAGGTCATGCCGCCGGCGAAGAAGCTGAGCGCGGCCGGAAGCCAGTAGGACACGATCCTGTAGATGATGACCGGGGCCAGGGTGGCACGCGACGGGAACCCATACGCGGAGAGGATGAAGACGAGGCCCGCCTCGGTCACACCGAGCCCACCCGGGGTGCCCGGCAAGCCTCCAGCCAGCTGAGCCGCCCCGAACGCAGCCGTCACCTGGAACACGTTTACCTCGAGCCCGAAGGCCCTGAGGACGAGGCCGAGAGCCGCTCCCTCGAGGAGGAGGCGGCACCAGATATAGGTCTGTGACTCCGGCCCGGGGAGATGGTCGATCACGGTCGCATCGAGGCGTCTGCGGATGTACTTCGGCAGGTATTTGGAGATCGAGCCGAGCTTGCCTGAGCCGAACATCAGGAGCAGACCTGCGAACAACACGAAGGGGGCGAGCACCGCGAGGCTGATCGAGAAGATCTGTGCCGACTGCCGGGGCCGGGCCAGGAGCAGGCCCACCCCGGTCATCATCAAGAGCCCGGCATAGTTGAGGAGAACGGTGCGCACCGCGGCCCCTGTGGTAGCTGGCTCTTCGTCACGCACCGTCCAAGCCATCGCGACCGGGGTTATGGCACCGCCGGCCGGGATGAGCCGGGCCACCCCGGCGCCGACCAGGGCCGCCTTGAACGCCGAGAACGCGGTGAGTCTTCCGCCCGCCTCTTCGACCGAGTCCTTGTAGAGAAGGCCGAAGAACCACTTCGCCGCGATCTGCGCCACCGCTGCCAGTCCGATGAGGCCCCACCCATAGGCACTCATCTCGGGCAGCTCGAAGTTGTTGAGGACGAATCCGGCGACTCCGGTGTAGACCACCGCCGCTATGACGGCGATCCAAGCCACCCGCTTTGGGCTCACGGAGTCAGCAGGTCGTCAGCCGTATGGGGAAATTCTTCGCCGCCCGGATCCGTGTCGAATATGGCTCGTCGCATCGCAGGTCGGACCCCGGGCGCGCTGTCGGGGTTGCCCTGCATGCGACGAATCATGAGCACCCCGGAGAGCGCGAGGAGCACGAGAGACTCGGTCGCCGGGCGACCCATCGTGGCCGACACGATCGGGAGCAGCCCCCATCCCAGGAAGCCGGCGACTCCGCCTCCGATCTTCCATCCGGCGACGGACCAGCCCGTCGTCCACACCAGCAGGACCGGGTCGAGGATGACGAGCATTCCGACAGATGTTGCCAGGCCACGGCCGGAGCGCCCCTTCATGAATATCGACCAGTTGTGCCCGATCACGGCCATCAGCCCCACCATCCCGGCTGCGCCCTTGTCGAATCCGACGCTTTGCGCCAGCAGAACCGGCAGCAAACCCTTGAGACCGTCGCACACCGCAGCCGCCACCCCCCAGGGCCATCCGGCGACCCTTGTCAGGTTCCCCGCCCCGACATTGCCACTCCCCACCTGGCGGAGGTCGATTCCGCGCACGCGGCCGAGCACCTGGGCGAAGGGGATCGAACCCAGGATGTAGGCCCCCATCAGCAGGAGTGGCCAGTACAAGACCCACGGTGAATCTGGCATCTGCCCTCAAACGCTAGCTAGTCCCCGGCGACTCGGGAAGCTGAAAACCAATCACCCGACTCCCGGAAAGCAACGGCCGGTCTGCAATCACGGGCATTGGTTATCGTCAGGATCGAAGTCTTTGCACGGAGGACGCCCATGGCTCTGAAGATCACCTACGCCACGATGTCGGCCGACAACGAGGAGCTGAACTCTTCGTACGAGGCTGCTTTGGAGAGTGTGAGGCCAAGGCTCGGCCAGGACCATGGTGTGATCGTCAACGGTGAGGAACGGCTGGATCGGGAGATGTTCGAAGAGACCTCGCCGATCGACACCAGCATCGTGATCGGCCGCTACGCCCAGGCGACGACCGCAGATATCGACGACGCGGTGGCCGCCGCTGAGGCATTCGCACCAGCCTGGGAGGAATGGGGATGGGAGCGACGTCGCGATCTCATGTTGAAGGCGGCCGATCTGATGGAATCCGAGCAGTTCCAGCTCGGCGCCCTCATGTCCTACGAGATCGGCAAGACCCGCCTGGAGGCGCTGGGAGACGTGGCCGAGACGATCGAGTTCCTCCGCTACTACGCCCGTCAGATAACCGAGCACAACGGATATGTCACGCCTTTGAGCTCGCACGGGCCCAACGACGTCAACACCTCGATTCTGCGCCCGTTCGGGGTGTGGGCTGTCATCTCGCCGTTCAATTTCCCTATGGCCCTGGCCGGTGGGCCCTCGATCGGCGCTTTGATCACGGGCAACACCGTGGTGGTCAAGCCATCCAATCAGGGAGCGCTGATGGCCCTCGAGTTCCACCGGGTGATGATGAAGGCCGGCCTTCCAAGGGAGGCCCTGCACATCGTGACCGGCGGTGACGACGTCGGAGACCATCTGGCGCACCACGACGGGATCGACGGCCTCACCTTCACCGGGTCGTACCCGGTGGGCATGTACCTCTATCGGACGGTGAACGAGAGGCGTCCCAAGCCCGTGGCCTGCGAGATGGGAGGGAAGAACCCGGTCGTGGTGACCGCCACGGCCGATCTCGATGTTGCCACCCAGGGGATCGTGCGCGGCGCATTCGGGTTGAGCGGCCAGAAATGCAGCGCCACCTCCCGGGTTTACGTCCACGAGGCGGTCTACGACCAGCTGGTGGACAAGCTGGTCGCAGCCACCGAGAAGCTCACCGTGGGCAACCCCCTCGAGCCGGAGACGTTCATGGGCCCGGTGATCGACGAGGTGGCGGTGGAGCGATTCGAGAAGGCAGTGGACGAGGTCAAGAACAACGGTGGGGAGATCTACGCCGGGGGCAACGTGCTCGAGGAAGGAGAGCTCGCTAAAGGCCACTACGTGCAACCCACGGTGGTCACCGCCCCCCTCGACTCCCGAATCTGGAGCGAAGAGTTGTTCGTGCCATTCCTGAGCGTGGCCAAGGTCGGGTCCATGGAAGAGGGCCTGGCCCTCTCCAACGAGACCGAGTTCGGCCTCACCGCCGGCCTCTTCTCCGGCGACGAGGAGGAGATCGAGGAGTGGTTCAGCGGGATCCAGGCGGGGGTCACCTATGTCAACCGCGCCGCCGGCGCCACAACCGGCGCCTGGCCCGACGTCAACCCGTTCGGAGGCTGGAAGGGGTCGGGGACCTCGGGCACCGGTGGGGGCGGCCCTTGGTATCTTCGTCAATTCCTCCATGAGCAGTCGAGGACCCTGATCAAGGGCTGAGGCATCGGACATTGGAGATCCCGCTTCTCGGCCCCGGCGACGTCGAGCAGGTGGCCGCCGCGTCTTCGACGAGGCGCATCGACGACGGGGAATCGGAAGGGCTTTGGTCGAGGCGCTGAGAAACCTCCTCGTCGACCGGGGATGTCATGGGATGTGGGTCGGCACCGAGCCGGACAACAGGGCGGCCATCTCCACCTACCGCGCCGCGGGGGCCGACCAGTCCGTGACATTGACCTGGACCTTCCCCACCTCGGCGTCGAGCGAGCACTAGCCCTGCTCGAAACGGAGCTTCATCCCGTCCGGGTCCACGATCTCTATCGAGCTGTCGGTGGCGGTCATCTCGATGTCGAGGCTGCCCAGATGCTGACCCCATCGCTCCAGATCGTCGACCACGAAGGTCACGCCTGCCGGTCGGGGCTCCCCTTCGACCAATTCGAGACGCTGCCCCCGGGCCGACTCGACGACCTCGGTGACCACGCCTTTGTTCGGGGTTCGGACCGCGGTGAAGCCCAACCGGCCCTCATAGAAGGCGAGGGCGCCCTGAAGCGAGCTGACCCCGACCTGCACCGAGGTGGCCATCACTCCTCCCGGGGCGCGCAGTGGGCCTCCGCCCGCCAGGACCTGCTTCGCCTCTTCAATGGTGAACCGCCCGGCGGTCACCTCGCGACCCACGACCACGCCGGCGAGACGACGGCCCGCCGCCTCGAGCCGCATCAGATCGCGCAGATCCTCCAGATCCCTGACCCCGCCTGCGGCGATGACCGGTTGCTCCACCGTCGCCAGCGATTCGGCCATGATCTGGAGGTTGGGCGGGTCTTCGAGTGCGTTTCGCCCCGCCTCCGACACCAGGAACGCCACGACACCGGCCGAGGACATCTCGATCAGCACCTCCTCGAGATAGCGGCCGCTGTTCTGGGTCCACCCTTTGGTCACGATCTCCTCGTCGGAGTGGACGTCGACGGAGACCACGATCTTGTCCGGGTTCTCCCGGCACAGGTCCCACACCATGTTCTGGTTCTCGATCGCCGCCGTCCCCATGACGATTCGCCATGCGCCTTTTTCAATGAGGCGCTGCGCCTCGGCCTCGGACCTGATACCACCCGCCACCTGGACCGGCACCGGGACCTGGTCGATCAGTCGGTCGATGAGGTCACGATTCCTGTAGTCGCCATAGGCCGCCGCATCGAGATCGACGATGTGCATGTAGTCGACCCCCTGCTCCGCCCAGTGCCGGGCCCGCTTGATCGGGTCGTTGTCGAGCGCGATGGCGTCGTCGAGCCGACCCCGGGGCAGCCGCACCGACAGGCCGCCCAGGATGTTGACGCGGGCATACAGGTCCATCACCGGAACCTACCAGTCGCGGGACACCCGTTCCCGACGCTGGGCGTCACCCATACGTGACGTGCTGGATCAAATTCGCTACTCGCCGTCATCGCCGACCCCGAGTGCCTTCTCGGCGGCGTCGAGGGTCTGGCCTCCAGAGAGCACCGGGGCGAACAGGTCGCCATGACGCTGGAGGCGATCCCACAGGTTGACGATCGTGATGTCGCCGTTCTCGACCTCGCCCACCTCGGCCCAGGTGAGCGGGACCGATACCGGCGCCCCGGGCCGGGGCCGCACCGAGTAGACCGAGGCGACGGTCTGGCCGAAGGCATTGCGGTTGTGGTCTACGAAGACCTTGCCCTTTCGCTTCGGCTTGTCCCATTCCATTGTGAGGTCCGACGGGTTGGCAGCGGCAAGGTAGTTGCCCACTTCGCCGACGAATCGGCGCACCCGGGAGAAGTCGTGGATCGGCTCCAGCGGCACATAGACGTGGAGCCCCCGCGACCCGGAGAGCTTCGGATACCCGGAGAGCCCCAGTTGGCCGAGAGCCACCTCGAGCAGCTTGGCGCCGGCGACCACCTGCTCCCATGTCGAGCCTTCTGCCGGGTCGAAGTCGAAGATGGCGTAGTCGGGCTTGTCGAGATGGCCCTCCCGGGAGTGGAAGGGGTGGACCTCGATGCAACCCATGTTGGCGAACCACATCAACGCCTCGGTGGAGTCGGCGAGAAGAAAGTCGATGATCCCGCCCTGGGAGTCGGAGTCGACCGGTATGGTCCTCATCCAATCCGGCTGATGACCCGGCGCCCGCTTCTCGTAGAACGAAGGGCCCTCGATCCCGTTCGGGTACCGGCTCATCGAGATCGGCCGCTGCTCGAGGTGGGGCAGCAGCACTGGGGCCACGGAGGCGTAGTACTGGACCAGGTCGCCTTTGGTGAAGCCCTCGCCCGGAAAGAACACCTTGTCGAGGTTGGAGAGGCGGAGCACGCGGTCGAGACCATCGGGGCGGAAGCTCTCACCGTCCTTTACCGCGGTGACCGGGGACGGGAACGGTGCGCCTGCGCTGGCGATGGGACGACCCGTCGGCTCGGGCGTCGTGGCTTCGATGTATGCCCTCGCCTCCTCCCAGATCCGGTCGTGGCTTGCCAGGTCCCGAGCTTCCGAGATGAGGACCATCGAGACCTCCGCCTGGCGCGCCGCTTCCACGAGCGGGCCGATGCGCAGCGTCCCCTCGCCATAGGCAATGTGTCGAATCTCTCCTCCAGGCCCGAACTCGTTGTCGGAGAACTGGGTTTGGAGCGGGGAGATCATCCAGCCGGGGAAGTTGTCCTCGATGAACGACAGCACCGAGGCGAAGGCGTCTTTGCTGGTCAGCCCGCCGCCGGTCATTGCATGGACGTGTGCCCAGTCCACGACAGGGCGCACAAAGGGATAGTCGGCGGCGAGATGGGCGATATCGCCGAGACTGCCGAACGAGCGATTGTTGCCGGCCGTCTCCAGACCCATACCCACCCCCATCCCGTCGACCTTGGGCGCCACATGGTCGAGACGGGACCTGATCCGGTCCATGAGCACCTCCGGATCCTCGGAGTAGTTCGAGCCGAAATGGGCCACGATCACCGGCGCACCAAGCCATCTCCCCAACTTCATCGTGTGCTCCAGAGCGGCGAGTGACTGCTTGCCACGCGCCTCATCGGGGAGGGTGAGCCCGGCGAAGTAGGGGGCGTGCACCGAGAGCCGGATGTCACGCTCGGAGGCCAGCTCGCCGAAGGCCTGGCAGCGCTTCTCCTTCCATGGAAATCCGTCGACAAATGGCAGCTCGAGTGCGGTGTGGCCCTTCTCAATGATGTCGTCGAGGAACTCGGCGTCTTTGACGTCCTCTGGTGGGAGCCGGGAGATACCGAAGCGGATGCTGCTCACCGGACTGAGGGTATTAGCCCTCCGGCCCGTCACGGAGAAGGCCCTGGTGGCCTTCGCCCCGTAATGTGCCTGGATGTCAACCGGTGTCCTGAGGCGGATCGGTCTCGCCGCGCTGTTGCTTCTCCTCCCCGGGTGTTCTCCCGACACCGTTGCGTCGACCATCAGCGATGCCACTTCGACCACGAGGGAAGCCGAGATCACGACCACGACGGCCGACACCGGCACGACCACCACCGCCGATGGACCGGTGACCGCCCTTCTCTCCCCCTTCTCCGAGATGGGCCCGGGCTGGGTCGAGCAGGTTTTTCCCTACGGCGAGGGGGAAGAATTCCTCGGGACTTCGCCCGGCGGGGAGGGACTGATGTTCGGTCCCGAATATGGGACGCAGACAGCCGATGGCACCTGGTGGTTCCTCGATGCCGCCAACCTGCGAATCGCCCACTTCGATGCCGAAGGCACCTATCTCGATCAAGTGGTGATGCCAGAGGACCTTCTCGTCGACGGCATCTACTTCCAGTATCAGATGCCTCAGGCGCTGGACGACGGGACGATCGTGGGCACCGGTTGGCGTTCCGAAGAGACCTCCGCATTGCTCCGGATCGAAGACGGTGCGGCATCCGGGGACACTTTCGACGGGACGGTCGCCTGGGTGACCACCGACGGCGAGTCTCTGTACGGGCTGCCCGTGGAAGGGAATGCGCCGCAGCGACTCGACCCCGATGACCCCGGGGCAGAGCCCGTCGACTGGTTCGAGGCGCGTGACGGGAGTCGCTACCTGGTGACCCTCGCCGAAGACGTCATTTCGATCGAGCTTCCCGACGCCGCCACCCCGTCGACTCGAACCGTGCAGATGCGCTTCTCCGAAGATCCGTCAGTCATCGCCCGTGGCTCGATCGAGGTAGAGACGGGAGAGGACGGCACGCTGTTCATCCTCATCTACGGCGTGCCGATCTCGGACGAGGTCGTGGACATCGGAGGACTGGTGACGATCGGCCCCCACGGTGCGGTCAGCGAGACTCGGCCCGTCGTAAACCTGTTCAGCATGTCGGACACGGGGAGCCCGGCCCATCTCGGCGTGACCCCGGAGACGTCGACTCCCTGGATCATGGTCGTCGGTGAGGACGGGGTGCACGTCCACACCCGATCGGG
>JBOGEU010000252.1:0-2199 GCA_050741995.1 Acidimicrobiia bacterium
GGACCAGGTTGCGGGGTCTGAGGAGGCGAAACACCGAGGGTCACGGTAGGCCCCGGGCCCGGGATTCACACTGCCAATTCCACGAACTGCGAAAGGACTAGACCGTATGCCAGGAACAGTCCGAGCACAGCCAATGCCGGTCCCAATGGGCGTATCCCGCGAGTTCCGGCGAAGCGGGCGACGCCGAAGCCGAGCACGACCCAGAGGATCACGTCCAGGGGCCAGGCGACGATGACCGAATCGCTCAGGAAGCCGATCACCGCGGACACCGGCCCACCGGCGTAGAGAATCATCAGGCCCAGGTACTCACAGAGACCGGTGCATGCGTCACGGTTGATCATGGTGAGCCCGATCGCGAACAGCACGATCCCGAAGCCGAGGAGGAATGCGGTGGCGATCGCCGCGTCACGACAACCGATTCCGTCTTGTTGGGTGGGCACGAGGACGGGGATGGTAAGGCCACTGGGGCCTATAGCCGGCAGGTAGCGTTTGCCCCACCCAGGAACGGAGACACCTTGGAATTGAGAGACATCCTCCTATTGCTCCATATCGCAGCTGCCGGGACATGGCTCGGGGCGAACCTCATGCAGGCCGTAGTGCCTTCGATGGCAGCCAAGCAAGGCCCGGAGACTGTGGCCGGGTGGTACCGGGTGACGGGCCGGCTGGCGGGGCCAATCTATATCCCAGCAGGGGTCGTGTTGCTGGCCACGGGGATCTGGATGGTCCTCATCAACGACGCCTACAGCTTTTCGACTGGGTTCGTCACCATCGGGTTCGCGGTGATCATCATCGGGGCTCTCCTCGGGAAATTTGTGTTCGAATCGGGCTCGGAGCGTGCCGCGGCGGCGATTGAGTCCGGTGATCAGGGGAGGATCAAGGCAGCTGCGGGCAGGCTCGCCGCCTTCGGCACTCTCGACACCCTGCTCGTGCTGTTCACCATCTTCGCCATGATCCTTCGGCTCGGGGCGTGATGGCGGCCTCGCTCCCGTGAGCCGGTGGCTCCTGATCACGGCCGTCCTGGCAGCGATCGGGGCCTGCACGTCGGATGCGGGGGCGGGAGTGCCCGGGGACGAGATCACCGCGACGACCGTCCCCCTCCTCCAGTTGCTGGGCAAGGTGGTGGACGGGAATGGAGACCCGGTGCCCAAAGCGGTGGTCTCGGTGGGAGGCGTATCGACGATCAGCGCCCCCGACGGCTGGTTCGACCTGGCAGCCCCCAACCCGGGCCAGGTCAGAGTGGAGCGTCCCGCCTGGGCGGGATCGGAGTACGCCTGGGACGGGTCGTCGGGTTTCGTCGAGCTCGAGATCGACCCGATCAAGATCAGAGGCCTCCGCGTGGGAGGGGGCGCCGCCGGTGACGACGCCAAGTTCGCCGAGTTGCTGGACATCGCCGCCGACACCGCGATCAATGCCCTGGTGTTCGACACCAAGCAGGAAGGCGGACGTGTCCTCTACGAGACCGGTGTGGCCCAGGCGAACGAGTCCGGCGCCGTGGTCAGGGCCTACGACCCTGAAGAGCGCATCGCCCAGGCCAAGGCGGAGGGTCTGTACCTGATCACCCGAGTCGTCACCTTCGAGGACGGCTATTGGGCAGTGGCCACCCCCGAGATGGCTTACGAGGGAGGGTGGATAAACCCGACCGTCACCGAGGGTTGGGAGTACCCGTTCGCCCTGGCCGAAGAGGCATGCGAGATGGGATTCGACGAGATCCAGTTCGACTACGTCCGCTTCCCGTCGGAGGCTGCGGCGCAGTCGAGCGGGCAGCTGGAGATGACCGAGGCCGACCGGGTCGACGTGATCGAGTCTTTCGTCGAGGCAGGCAGGGATCGGCTCCAGCCGCTGGGCTGCGCGATGAGCGCCGACGTCTTCGGGATCATCGTCTCCGCCGGCAACGACCAGGGGATCGGTCAGCGTCCCGAGGAGCTCTCCCGTCACCTGGACGCCTTCAGCCCGATGGTTTACCCGAGTCACTACTCGCCGGGTTGGCTCGGATTCGACGATCCCAACGATCACCCCTACGACGTCACCACCGGCGCCATCGAGGACGCCAAGCGACGGATCGAGGATGGCGTTGCGCTCCGTCCCTGGCTCCAATCCTTCTGGTGGACCGACGAGGAGATCCGTCGCTCCATCCAGGCCGCCGAGGATCACGACGTAGGGTGGCTGTTATGGAATGCGGTCAGCAATTTCTCACGGGCT
>JBOGEU010000253.1:0-1323 GCA_050741995.1 Acidimicrobiia bacterium
ACCATACCCCCGCTACCGTTTGCTCCCGATGGCACAGCTTCGTGTGTTGCTCGTTGATGACCATGAGGTGGTCAGGGGAGGGATAAAGGCATTGTTGGACGCCCAGGACGACATGGTCGTCGTGGGAGAGGCGGGGACGGCTGAAGAGGCGGTCCGCAGGGTGGGCTACGACGAGCCGGACGTCGTTGTGCTCGACGTCCGTCTCCCCGACGGGAGTGGCGTGGAGGCGTGTCGAGAAATCAGGTCGAGGTTCCCCGAGGTCAACGTGCTGATGCTCACCTCGTTCGCAGACGAGGAGGCGATGATGTCGGCCATCCTCGCCGGAGCGTCCGGCTACGTGCTGAAGAGAGTCCGGAGCAATGACCTCGTCGACGACATCCGGAAAGTGGGTGCAGGTGAGTCGCTCCTCGACGCCGACATGACCGAGCGTCTTTTCGAGCGCCTCCGGACCGGACCGCAGGACGACCCGTTGCTGTCACGACTGAGCAAGCAAGAGCGCACCATCGTCGAGCACATCGCCAGCGGGTTGACCAACAAGCAGATTGCCGATGAGATGTTTCTGGCGGAGAAAACGGTGAAAAACTACGTCTCGAACCTATTGGCCAAGATGGGGATGAGCCGTCGCAGCGAGGCTGCCGCCTATGTCGCCCGCCTCGAAGGCGAGCATGAAGGGACCGAGACCCCCCAGGGCTGGGGCGAGAGTTGAGCGACGTCGAAGACCTGCTCCAAGACGCCGCACGTCGCGGCATTCGATATCGCCAGGACGTCGTGACTGACCCGGTGCGACCCGACCCCGATGCCGACCTCGGCGAACTGGGTGGCGACCTCCCCGAGGGGCCAACCGATCCCCAGAAGGTCCTCCAGCTCATGGACGAGATCGGCTCCCCGGCATCCATGGGATTCTCCAGCCCCCGATTCTTCGGTTGGGTGATCGGCGGAGTCCAGCCGGTTGCCCTCGCCGCCGACTGGATGGTCTCGGCATGGGACCAGCCGACCTACGCAGCGGTGGCCAGCCCGGCCACCGTGGCAATGGAGGCTGCAGCCATCCGCTGGATCACCCAGGCGGCCGGCCTCCCCAACAGCACATGGGGCGCCTTCGTGACCGGGACCACCGTGGCGCACATGGCGACGCTGGCAGCCGCCCGGTCGACCGTCCTCGAAGCCGAAGGCTGGGACGTGACGGGCCAGGGATTGTTCGGCGCCCCCCCGATCTCGGTCGTCGTCGGCGAAGAGGTCCACCCCTCGTTGGTCAAGGCGCTCGGCGTCATCGGGCTCGGGCGGGATCGTGTGATCGAGGTCCCGGTCGACGAGCAGGGTCGGATG
>JBOGEU010000254.1:0-2525 GCA_050741995.1 Acidimicrobiia bacterium
GACTCGGTGATGATCCATTCCACCGCTCTGGCGTTGTCGACCATGGCCTGGGTGCGGCGGTGGAGGCCGACCCCGAAATACGACGGCACCCGGCTCCGCAGGCTCTTTGCCTTGCCCACGTAGATCACCCTCTCGTGCCTGTCACGGAAGATGTAGGCGCCCGGCTGGTCGGGGATCTCTGATGGCTTCGGTCGCTCGAACACTCCCCAAGGGTAAAGCCGGCACACCCCTGTCTCGTCGAGGGGGTTGGCCCCGACGCGCTTCGAGGTGTCCCCCTCGGCCGTCATTCCGTGCCGGCCGGTCCCCCCGCTCCGCAGGGGGACAACAGCAGCGGGCGAGCCTGTGTTGTCCCCCATTTCAAGGGGGGACCGACCGAGCATCAGCGAGGTCGAGGGGGGTTTGCCCGCCCCCCACCTCCGGTTCACAGCCTCCAGCGGGCTCCGAGCAGGCGCGGGATCCCGACCTGGTCCTCGAGCTCGTGGTGGGGCGCCTCGACCATGTGCTGCAACGACCATCCGGCATCGGCGGCCGCATTGAGCAGTTCGGCCGTCGTCCGGTGATGGAAGACGATCCGGCCCTCTCCCGCCGCCTCGTCGACGGTCCCGGTGGAGAAGTAAGCCCCGGGCCGCCAGAGCGTCTCCCCGTCCGAGTCGGATATCGGTGTCGAGTCGGGGGCGGTCCAGATCGGGTGGTTCATCACCAGCGCCATCACCCCGCCTATCCGCACTACTCGGGCGCTCTCGATGAACAGCCGTTGGTGGTCCTCGAGGTGTTCCAGGACGAGGACGCAGTAAGCGCCGTCGTAGCTGTCGTCGCCGAGGAAGTCGAGCCCGGGTAGCTCGCCGACGATGGTCGGGCCCGCTTCGGCCGAGCGGCGGGCAAGGGTCTGGTTGAGCTCGACACCGTGAGCCGAGGCACCTATCGCGGTGACCGCCCGAATCACGCGGCCCTCGCCACTGCCCAGGTCGAGGTAGGCCTTTCCTTCCTCGGGGCGGAGGACGTCGAGCAGCATCGGGGTGACCACCGTCTCGTAGGCGGGATCATCGGCAACCTCCGAGACCCACCAGTCGCTCAGCTCCGACCATGACATCGGGGCATTGTTGCGGGAACCGACCGCCGGCGAAGAGCGATGGAGGGGGCTTCTAGTGGTCCCCTACTTGCCCAGGACTTCCTTGAACCAGGGAAGGGTGCGCTCCAGTCCCTGACGCAGCGAGATCTGCGCCTTCCAGCCGAGAACCTCCTCGGCCTTGGTGGTGTCCGGGCGACGCACCATCGGGTCGTCGGTAGGGCGAGGGTGGAACTCGATCCCGGGGTGATTGCCCACCACGTCCTGCACCGTCTGCGCCAGCTCGACCATCGTCACCTCCTCCGGGTTGCCGATGTTCACCGGCCCGGTCTCGTCGGAGAGAAGCAGACGGAGGATCCCCTCCACCTCGTCGTCGACGTAGCACAGCGAACGGGTCTGGGTCCCATCACCGAACACGGGAAGTGCCCGGCTCTCCAGCGCAGCCTTGAAGAAGGCGGGGACGGCGCGCCCGTCGTCTGGTCGCATTCGGGGGCCATACGTATTGTGGGCCATGACCCCGGTCCCTGCCCAGAAGTTCTCGTACCCCGGTACGCAGAAGTCGTACACCAGATCCGTGCCCGGGACCGGCTCGATCGATGTCACCGACGCCCAAACAATGTCACCGGTCACCCGTGCGTTCAGGTCCTGTTCGACCCCGCGATGCCAGTCGAGAGGGCTCCAGGGTGCGACCTTGCAGAGGGTGAGCCGCCAGAAGGGGTATCTGCGGTCTCCAGTTCGCTGCTTGAACGTCGTCTCATAACGTCCAACCGACGGCACCAGCCCAAACCTGGCGAATGCGACGATCAAGTCGTCTTTGAGGGGCGTGGAAGTAGTGGAGAACTCGTGTCTCGTCGCGTCGGCAAACTTCTGTCCGGAGTGGACGCCGTCGCCCTCCCGATACCCTTCGAGGAACCAACCGAGACGGGATTTCGGAAGTCCAAGCACCCATCCCGGGATGCGTTTCTCGCCGGGACCGAACCCAAGGCGTCCCAGGACCTCCACGAAGAGCTTCGAGTGCACGAACACCGCTGAAGACCGTTCTGTGGTGCCTTGTGACCAGATGACATGGAGACCGATGTCCCTTTCGATGATCTTCTGAGCACGCTCCAAGACAGGGTCCTCACAGGCAATCGTGAAGAAGCAGTCGTGAGGATCGACTCGCACGTGGCCCTCGGCGACCAACAGGCCAAGCAACCAGAGCAGCTCATTGGAAATGGCCAGCTTGGCCGGAATCTGTGAGGCCCGGCCCGACGAGTGAGGTCTGATGGTCGCATCGTCGGGAATCGTCAGCCCGAGGTGACGGATCACCGCCACCGGCAGGTAGGACCCGTCTCTCATCAGCCTGACCCTGGTCCAGGTCGCCGATCGTGGGTACTTCGCGTTCGAGCTGGTTTGGGCAGCCACCAAGTCACGGATTTCGAATCGGCGTTCCCATGCGATCGTTGCAAAGCTCTGGTGG
>JBOGEU010000255.1:0-8568 GCA_050741995.1 Acidimicrobiia bacterium
GGTTCATCCGGATCTCCTTGCCGATCCTCCCCGATGAGGCTGCGAGATGGGCCCCGGCCATCGCCATTCTCGCCGTCATCGGGATCATCTACGGGTCGCTGGCCTGTCTCGCCCAGACCGACATGAAACGGCTGATCGCCTTCTCCTCGGTGGGTCACATGGGTTTCGTCATGCTCGGCATCGCCACCATGACCGATGTCGGCATCAACGCAGCGGTGATCGGCATGGTCGCCCACGGCCTCATCACAGGCCTCCTCTTCTTCGTCGCCGGGTCGATGTCGCACCGCTACCACACCAGGGAGATGTCGCGTCTCGGGGGCAACATGAAGCTGATGCCGGTGATGGGGGGTATCCTCGCCTTCACCGCCATGGCCTCGCTGGGCCTTCCCGGTCTCGCCGGGTTCTGGGGTGAGTTCATGTCCTTGATCGGGGCCTACAACCCGTTGGGCGGGCTGTCCCTCGGTGTGTTCCGCACCGCCATGGTCCTCGGTGCCATCGGGACCGTCCTCACCGCGGGCTACATGCTCTACCTGCTCCATGAGGTCAACCTCGGCGAGCCAAGCGATGAATGGCATGGCCGCGAGTTCCATGACGTCGATCGATTCGAGGCGGCTGCCTGGGTGCCTCTGATCATCCTGATCTTGGTCATCGGCTTCTACCCCAAGATCATCTTCGAGACCACAACCGACAGCGTGGTGTCATTGGTCGACACCGTTTTCAACTCGGATCTCGTAGCTTCCCTGGGCTCGGGAGGATGATGGCCGGCTTCGCTCGCAATCGGGCCATGGGCGATGAGCCTCATGCCCCGGGCCGAAAGGCGTCTCGGGTGTGCCGCCTGTGGCCTGTGGGCCGTCGCCATGGGGTGACACGGTGACCTTCACGCTCGACTACCTGGCGCTGGCGCCGGAGTTGGTGATCGTCGCCACCATGCTGCTCGTGTTCGCCCTCGACCTGATCCTGCCCCGGTCCCAGAAGTTCTGGACCGCCACGGTTGCCGTCGCCGGGACGGCGGCGGCCGCCGTCCCCTTGATCATCCTCGCCGCCGACGGGACGACGCGGTCGATGTTCGACGGCTCCTATGTCGTCGACGAGTTCGCCGTCATTCTCAAGGGCCTATTCATCGTCTCGGCCTACATCGTGCTGCTGATGTCCCATCACTACATCGAGTCGGATCGCTACTACCAGGGCGAGTACTACTTCCTGCTCCTCGCCTCGGTCCTCGGCTCCCTGGTCATGGCCTCCTCCCGGGATCTGATCGTCCTCTTCATCGGGCTCGAGCTCACCACCGGGCCGCTCTACCTGCTGACCGGCTGGCGGAAGGGCGACGCCAAGTCGAATGAGGCGTCGATGAAGTACTTCATCCTCGGCATCCTCTCGACAGCAATCCTCCTCTACGGGATGTCGATGCTCTACGGGCTGACCGGAGAAGTCACCTTTGCCGGTCTGGCCGAGGCGACCGTCGGGCTGGCCGATGAGCCGGCGATGGTCGTGGCCGTGTTCGGCCTCCTGGTCGGCTTCGGGTTCAAGATCTCGGCGGTCCCGTTCCACTCGTGGGCGCCGGACACCTACGAGGGTGCCCCGACACCGGTCACCGCGTATCTCTCGGTCAACTCGAAGGCGGCGGGATTCGTGGCGATGCTGCTGGTCATGTACCAGGCCCTGCCCGACGTGTCCGAGCTCTGGGCCCCTGCACTATGGCTGCTCGCCGCCCTCTCGATGACGGTGGGCAACCTGGGAGCCCTGCGGCAGGGCAACATCGTCCGCCTGCTCGCCTACTCGTCGATTGCCCAGGCTGGGTTCATGCTGGTCCCATTTGCCGCCGCTGCGGTGGCCGGCGCCGACCTCGCGGAGGCGTTCTCGGCCACAGTGATCTATCTCGTGATCTTTGCGGTGATGAACCTGGGCGCCTTCGCCGTGGTCATCGCAGCTGCCCGCAAGACACGTTCCGGCGAGCTGGTGGCGTGGTCGGGTTTGGCGAATGTCGACGCAAGGCTCGGTGTCCTGGTGACCGTGTTCTTCTTCAGTCTGGCCGGCATCCCACCGCTGGCGGGCTGGTTTGCCAAGTTCGTGATGTTCCGCTCGGTGATCATCGCCGGAGGCACCGCCAC
Organism: Acidimicrobiia bacterium; assembly: GCA_050741995.1. Classification (GTDB taxonomy): domain Bacteria; phylum Actinomycetota; class Acidimicrobiia; order Spongiisociales; family ZC4RG35; genus JARDZU01. The sequence goes on from JBOGEU010000255.1 coordinate 2,109, forward strand.
TGTCGTGCTGGCGGTCATCGCCGCGGTCAACTCGGTGGTCGCCCTCTACTACTACGCCCGGGTGGTGAAGTCCGTGTGGCTCGACGACCCGGTCGGCGAATTTGCCGCCGACTCCGACGCGGCTCCAGCCGGATCGTTGCGGCTGGCCCTTGGGGTGGCGCTGGCGATCACGATCGTGATCGGTTTCTTCCCAACTATCGCCACCTTCGTCGGCGACGCCAGCCGCGTCATCGCCACCGGAGGCTGAGCGCCGAGAGGCCGCTTCATATCATGGACGGATGCTCCACGTCCGTCTCATCGTCCCTTCCGACCTCGTCTCGTTGGTGATGGAGATCCTGAATCGAACGCCCGCGGTCACCAACGTCTGGCATCTCGCCGGCGCGGCCATCAAGCCGGCAGGCGACCTGGTCTCTGTCGACGTGGCCAAGGAGGATGCAACGACGCTGCTCGGGAAGCTGCGCGAGCTGGGGATCGAGGAGCGGGGATCGATCGCAGCCGAGATCGTGGACGCCTCCATCTCACAGGCGGCCAGGGACGCCGAGGTAGCGGCGGCCGGCTTCCCCGCTGACGCCGTGGTCTGGGAGGAGGTCGAGGGACGGGTATCCGAGAGCGCCACCCTCTCCATCTCATTCCTCGTGCTGATGATCATCGCCACCATGATCGCCGCCGTCGGGGTGATCACGGACTCGATCGTCCTGATCATCGGAGCGATGGTGGTGGGCCCGGAGTACGGTCCATTGTCCGGGATCTGCGTCGCCCTGGTCGAAGGCCGTCCCCGTCTGGCGGCGAAGTCGCTCCGGGCCATCGCCGTGGGATTCCCTTTGGGGATGGCGGCTGCCGCTCTGCTCACCATCCTGCTTCGCCTCACCGGGATAGCCCCTGACCTCCTGCTGCCCAACGAGCACGAGCTCACCCTGTTCGTCTCGAATCCCAATTGGTTTGCAGCCATCGTGGCATTGCTGGCCGGGACCGTGGGGATGCTGGCCCTGCTCGGGGCGAAGTCGGGAGTCCTGGTCGGAGTCCTCATCTCGGTGACGACGATCCCGGCGGCAGCCAACGTCGGAGTGGCCGCGGTCTATGGGGACTGGGACGATGCCCTTGGTGCCGCGGCCCAACTCGGGCTCAACGTGGCCGCCATCGTCGCCAGCGGGGTCACCGTGCTCTGGGTGATCCAGAAGGCTCGTCTCCGCCGTCTGGCCAATCGGGCCGGCGGCTGAGAGGCCGCCCCGGGACGGGGACAGCGATCATTCGCGGGGGTCGGTGAGGTCGAGGGCTTCTGCGATTCGCTGCGCCACCCCCCACGAGCCACGGTCCCGGTTGCAGAGCACAATCACAGTCACCCGGTCATCGACGTAGTGCGAGACCATTGCCGAGACGCCCGGCCCGGCACCGGCGTGACCGAAGATGGTCACCACCCCGTCGACGACGACCAGCTCCATCCCGTAGCCGTAACCCTCGAGGCTGTCGTCGTCGAGGCCGTGCAGGGTGAGCATCGATGAGACCGTCTCCGGGGACAGGATCGACCCGGAGCCAATGGAGTCGAGAAACCGCGCCAGGTCGGCGGCGGTCGTGGTCAGACCGGCGTCGGGCATCCCCCCGGCCGGGACGCTGTAGATGTTGCTGCGCAACATCTCTGGCGATTCGTCCGTCACCAGGTAGGCGGTGGCCATGTTCTCCGGCTCGAGATCCAGTTGGTAGAAGCCGGAGTCTCCCATTCCCGACGGGTGCAGCACCTCCTCGGTCGCCACATCGGCAAACGACCGGCCGGTGACCCACTCGATGAGCAACCCGGTCAGGATGTAGTTGGCGTCGGCGTAGGCGAATTCCCCCGGATCATCGGTCGCCGGCAGGTCGGCGAAGAGAGGAAGGATGTCCTCGGGGCCGCGCGCCTTGTAGACCGGCACCCGGTCCCAGGCGCCGGTGAAGGATGCCCACGTGTCGTCCTCGTCGTCGTGGTAGTCGGCAAGCCCCGACGTGTGCGAAAGGAGGTGATGGAGTGTGTGGCGATCGTCGAGCCCGGCCGGTCGATGCTCCGGGGGGAGTGATGCCGTCAGCGGCCGATGGAGGCTGAGGGTGCCCCGCTCCACCAGTCGCAGCGCAGTGGCGGCCGTGATCATCTTGGTCACCGAGGCCACCTGGAACTTGGTGCCGGCGGTGACGGGCACCCGATGGCCGCGGTGGGCGAGCCCTGCCGCGTGCTCGAAGAGGACGTCATCTCCTGAGCGGACCAGGGAGACACCGCTGAACAGATCCTGGGCCGCACGATCGTCGATCCACGCCCGAAGACGTATTGGGTCGAGGGCTCTCACCTGCTCCCACGCACCTCGCCACGACGCAGCGCCCTGAACTCTCGGTCCAAGAGCGACCACAGCGAGTGATCGACCCAGTTGCCCCTGATCAGCAACTCCTCGCGGAGGACGCCTTCCCGAGTGAAGCCCAGTTTCTCGGCAACCCGGTCGGAAGCGTGGTTGCCGACCGCGATCCGCAGCGTGACCTTGTGATAGCCCAACGAGTTGAACGCCTCCTCGAGCAAACGATCGACGGCCTCGGTGCAGATCCCTTTGGAGTGCTCGTCGGTCCGGACCCAGTAGCCGAACTCCGCGATCTTCCCCAGCTTGGACACGGTCCAGAACGAGATGCTGCCCACGTGGCGCTCGGGGTCTTCCTTGAACCGGATCGAGAAGTCCCAGGCACGCTCTTCCTTCCAGGCCTGCATCGACTCCCGAATGAAGGCGGTCGTGTCGCCATGCTCGTAATCGAGACGGGCCCACGGAAGCCATTGGTTGAGCTCCGGCAGCGAAGCGCGTGCCGCCTCGTCGTAAGTGGTGTGGTCGCGTCTGGTGAATCTCTGCAGGACGAGGCGCTCCGTCTCGAGTAATGGCTTGGGCACCGGGCCAGGTTATCGGCGGGCTTAACCTGAAGATGGATGTGGGACCGGCTCCATCTCAACTTCGACGTACCCCTTGAAGGCAAGGGAGCCCTGGCCGCGGTCCTGGCTGCCCTCTTCGAGGACGACGACGGTGACGTGAGGGTGGTCCTGACCAAACGTCCGGACACCATGCCGACCCACGCCGGCCACATCTCGTTTCCCGGGGGCAGATCCCATCCCGGGGATTCGGGACCGGTCGATACCGCTCTGCGCGAGGCGTACGAGGAGGTCGGCATCGAGCGTGATCGAGTGGAGATCCTCGGCTTCCTCCCGGCTATCGACACCGTCGAGTACAAGCCCTGGGTGGTGCCGGTGGTGGGCCGGGTGGAGACTCCGCTCAATCTGGTCCCGAGTGAGCGCGAGGTGGCTCGGATCCACACTCCCCGTCTCGAGGATCTCGCCGACGAGACCAGATGGTGGCACGTCCCCTGGAACGGCAGCCAGGTCTGGTACTACGACCTCTCGGGTGACACGCTCTGGGGAGCCACCGCCAACATGATCCGATCGTTGTTGGGACTCCCGCAGTCGGTATGACTCTTTAGTACCAGGTCGGCAAATGCCGATGTTACGTGGTGATTGCGCCCGCCCCGGTTCATGGTCAACAGCGGTTCCACAGATATGTGGCGATTTTGCTGGCGGTGACCTTCCCTGCCCTCTCCATCGTCGAGATCAGCAGTGCGGACATGGGCTCTCCCCTGGCTCCGGCACGGTGGGCCAGTTACCTGGTCCTGGCGGTCTGGGCGTTGTGGTTGACCCAGCAGGAGGAGGCCGACACCATGATCCTGGTGCTCGCCACCACGTGGTTCTTCGGAACGCTGGCCTTGGTGGAGGCCCTCTTCGAGGTGGACATCTCGGCTTTCGACTTCGCCACCACATTCGGCTTGGTGATGATGCTGGGGGTGGTGGCCGGCATTCTCAGCTGGGGCAGCCGTTTGATCTGGTCGGCCGCTGCCGGGGCCACCATCGCTGCATGGAGCATCGCGATGGGCCTCATCTTCGGGAACAAGGTGGAGGTGATAGCGATCCGGGCCGTGATCGCGATCTCGGGGGTCGTGCTCACCACGGCCCTCGTCTCCAGGATCTACCACCAGCTCGTCGAGTCGATCAGCCGCTATGAGAAGGCAACCCGGCTGCAGAACGCCATTGCCACGTCCTCCGAGGCGCTCCTGGTCCAGACCGCCGAATTTGCCATCTACGAAGCTCTCAAGGCGCTGCTCGACGCCACGGAGGCGGACTACGCATACGTGGATCGCAACATCGAGAGCGAGGGCTCGGTCAGTTGGGAGATCATCGCCGATGCGACCAGGAAGACCATCCGACCGTCCGGTGGATGGAGGACCGGGGAGTACCGGGAGACATCGCCGACGTTCCGCGCCCTGCGCGACCGAAGGGCGGTGACCATCGACACCAAGGACCTGCAGGGCGAGGAAAGGGCCGTGTACGAGAAGGACGGGATCATCACCGAGGTGGCGGTCCCGATCTTCGTCGGCGCCCTGTTCCGGGGCTCGATCGGGTTCGTGGAATACACCGGGGATCGCCAATGGTCGGACGATGAGATCGCGACACTGTGGCGGGCCTCCCACATGATCGGCGCCTATTGGAGCCGCCAGGACGATCAAGAGCAGCTCAAGGCATCGAACGAGTCGAAGGACCGCCTGCTGGCCTCGGTCAGCCACGAGATAAGGACGCCACTCACCGCGATCGTCGGTCTCTCGGAGGAGATCGTCTCCAGCCGCACCAGTCTCGGTGGGGAGGAGTTGGACGAGCTGAACGGGATCATCGCAGTGCAGAGCCGGGAGCTCGCCGAGCTGGTCGAAGACCTGCTCGTCGCCTCGAGGGCGGAGTTCGGGAATCTCTCCATCAAGCGCGGGCGGATCGATCTGAGAGCCGAAGTGGACAGCGTGGTCCGGGGAATCAACGAGACGCACCCGACCCGGAAGAAGATGGCGGTGGCGGGCTCGGGCGTCCACGCCTGGGCCGACCCGCTTCGCTGTCGGCAGATCATTCGCAATCTGTTGACCAATGCCCTGCGCTATGGAGGCGACCGAATCGCGATCATGGTCCAGGCTCATCGCGACATGGCCCAGATCCTGGTCGCCGACGACGGGGAAGGTGTCCAGCCCACCGAGGCCGAACTGATCTTCGAGCGGTACTACCGCAGCCAACAGTCGCCTACCCAGCCGGGATCCGTGGGCATCGGGCTCGCAGTCTCGCGCCAGCTCGCCGAGATGATGGAAGGGACCCTTCGCTATGTCGGATCGTCCGGAGAGTCACGCTTCGAGTTGAGCCTGCCCCTGAGCACGATGGAAAACCCGCAGGGGGTCCTGATAGGTTCGAAGTCATCGGATTCTGCGTAGGGTCGGACAATCGAAGCAGGTGGTGTTGGCTGTGGTCCTCCCCGATTTCTGTGTCGGCGGCTGTCGTAGAATCTGTGGCTCCGGGGTATAGGGCACATCTGTGAAAAAACGAGTCTTGATCATCGGCGCCTCGGTCGTCACCCTGCTCCTCGCCATCGGGGCCGCCTTCGCCTTGTCCACTTGGGACGATGTCACCCGAGTCAGCATCGATCGGGAGGCATTCCCCGTTCCCGGGCAGACGGGCGACCAGATCGAGGACGGGGGCGATGTCCCGGCTGACGACGGCCCGGTGGCCGCCGATTCGAACGGCGACGGGCTCGATGTCTTCCTCATGGTGGGCTCGGACGCGAGAGACGACCTCGAGGACGTCGACGCCTTTGGCGAGTTCGAGGGCCAGCGGGCGGACGTGGTGATGGTGTTCATCAGGCCCACCGACGGGTCCCGGGCAGCGCTGCTCTCTTTGCCGCGGGACCTGCTGGTGGACGATATGTGCAGCGCCGGCCGCGAGCACAAGCTGAACGACTCCCTCGAGGGCTGCGGGTCCACCATGAACGGCGCCACCACGTTGACCTGGACGGTGGAGTCGGTGATAGGCAAGACCATCGATCATTTCGCCCTCGTCGACCTGGCCGGGTTCCAGGAAGCGGTGGACGCGGTCGGTGGTTACGAGATATGCCTGCCGCGTGCGGTTCGCGACCAAAAGGCCCATCTCGAGCTGGCGGCGGGTTGCACCCACGCCACCGGGGCACAGACACTCGCCTGGCTCCGCTCCCGGAGCACCCAGGAGCTGACGGAGAGCGGATGGCAGACGATGCCAGGGGTGAACGACCTGACCCGTAACGAGCGGCAGCGGGACTTCCTGCTCTCCATGATGGGCGAGCTATCCAACTTCGGCAGCCCCAAGGACGTCGCCGACGCGGCCAACGCGATCGCCCCGTATGTGACGGTGGATTCGGAGCTGAGCCTTATCGATGCCGTCGATCTCGCCTGGACCCTCCGCGGCCTGAGCCAGGGGAACATCGACGAGCTCGACATCCCGGTCACCGATGCGACCACCGAGGTCGGAGCGGCGGTCCTCGTCGCCGAGGTGGACATCGCCGAGATGGTCGACGAGTACCTGGCGCCGGAGATCGCAGGCGATTCCGACGGCGCCCTCGCCGGCTGACGGATGACC
>JBOGEU010000256.1:0-2519 GCA_050741995.1 Acidimicrobiia bacterium
ATCGAGCCGTGGGCCGCTGCCGCCGGCGTCGACGTCGACCCGATCAACGTGATCTTCGACCTGGAAAGTGATCCCGGAGCCAACGGTGGTGGCGATGAGGTCCGTTCCGCCCTCGCTCCCGCATGGGACACTCTGGGCATCTCCTCAGAGGACATCGGCGAGCTCGGCTGATCTCGATTCTCCCCGGTAGAACCGCCGGCTTACCGGGTCGGGGTTCCCGTCCCAATAGGATTGGCAGGAGCGAAGCAGTCGAGGAGAAGAAATGAAGATGACCCCCGAGCTGGAGAAGGCTTTCAACCATCAGATCGATGTGGAGCTCTCTTCCTCGATCTCCTACCTGCAGATGTCGGCCCACTTCGCCAAGCACAACCTGAACGGCATGAGCTCGTGGATGAGAGCCCAGGCCGAAGAGGAGCGGGCTCATGCGTATCGCTTCCTCGACTTCGTCCTCGACCGGGGCAACGTCGCCCGGTTGGGGGCGATCGAGGCACCGCGCACCGAGTTCGAGAGTGCCGAGGATGTTTTCGCCACCGCCTTGGAGCAGGAGCGGGAGGTGACCTTGGCGATCCACGAGCTCTACCGGCTCGCCACCGACCACAGTGATCTGGCCAGCTTCCCGTTCCTCCAGTCCTTCATCGAGGAGCAGAACGAAGAGGAGGCCATGGTGGAGAACACCCTCGAGCGGGTCAAGCTCGCCGGTGGCAATGCCGGCGCCATCCTGATCCTCGACAGCGAGCTGGGTAGTCGCAGCGCGAAAGTCTGAGTCTCACCGCTTGGGCCGATCCATGCGACCGGTCACAGTGCAAAATTCCTCAAGAACCCCGACCAGGCCCACTGGGGCTTCGAAGCAGAGTTCCTTGGTGAGAACAGGCCTACCACCGTTGCATTGTGCGACCGACTGGAGATCCTCGACCTGGTCCTCGCCAGTGGCCTCCCGGTCGACGCCCACCCCGAAACCGGCCAGGTGAACGGTCGAAGACCTGCTCGACGGAGCCGTCTATTGGGTCAACCCAGCTCGATGAAGCGACTCCTCGACTTCGGCGCCGACCTCAACCAACCGGGACACCGAACATCAGTCGACACCCTTCGGATCGTGTCAGCATCGTTCCCGCGAGCTCGCGGTGTTCGGCGACCAACTTACGGACGGACGGCCACCGCCAGGAGAGGAACGGGCGGGCGCGCCTGATTCAAAGGTATAGGACGGTCAGGTAGACATTGACGAGCTCATCGCCGAGATCGAGCATGGTCCGACCTCGATCTTCTGGGGCCGAGACACAACTGAGGCAGCTAGGGGTTGAAGGTTGATGTCGCTACGACGCGCCAAACTTCAGATTTCTTGAAGGTTCATCTAGTGCCGTCACCGGCAACGTTTGCTCTGTCTCGCGATCCGCGATGAGCCCGGCTGCCGTACTGTCGCACCTGCTACCAAGGAGGACTTCTGATGCGCAGCGTGACCTATTCGATGAGCGTCTCCCTCGACGGGTACATCGTGGGGCCGGACGGCGGCTTCGACTGGACGGTGCCGGACGAAGATGTCTTTCGCTTCTGGATCGACGAGATTCGTCAGGTCGGCGTCCACCTCATGGGACGGCGGCTGTACGAGACGATGCTGTACTGGGAGACGGCCGACGAGGATCGATCGCTCGACGACGCGGAGCTCGAGTGGGCCGCGCTTTGGAAGCCGCTCCCAAAGGTGGTGTTCTCCACAACGTTGTCAGCAGTGGAGGGCAATGCCCGCCTGGCCTCCAACGGCTTGGCGGAGGAGATCGAGCGGCTGCGAGCCGAGCCGGGGGAGGGTGAGATCGCGATCGGCGGCGCAACGCTCGCCGCCGAGGCGGCCGCGTTGGGTCTGATCGACGAGTACCGGGTCATGGTCTACCCCGTGCTGGTTGGCGGTGGCATTCCGTTCTTTCCCCAGCGCCAGCGTCGGGTGGATCTCGAACTCGTCGAGACCCGCACCTTCAGCTCGAGAGTCGTCTACCTCCACTACCGCGTGGCGCGCTAGTCGGCTCCCGGCAACAGGGCAAGCGTTGCCCGTTGGTTGTCGATCAGGTTTTCGTTTCCAACGTGGGTGGGTCTTGGCCATACGGCTGCAATCGGTCGGCCCTCTGGTGCGACACCTACGTCACGTGCGCGGGTCGGGCGTGGCCGTTTCGTACTGCGGGCGGCCGGTGGGCCGGTAGGTCTGGATGGTTACCCCCTTCGGGGTGGTCCGCGATTCCATCAGTTCGAGCGCTACGTCCGGGCCGGCGTCGGGGAACAGCCGCGTCCCCTGGCCGACGATCACGGGACAGATGAAGAGGGTGAGCTCGTCGACAAGATCGTTTTCGAGTAGCCACCTGATCAGAGCGCCGCTGCCGTGCACCTGAAGCTCACCCGCCGGCTTGGCTTTCAGCTCCCCGATGGCGGCCGCGACGTCACCGGAGAGGACGGTCGTGTTCGCCCAGCGCGGTTCGGTGAGTGTGGTTGATGCGACGTACTTGGGCTGCGTGTTCAAGGCCGCTGCGATGGGGTTGCTG
>JBOGEU010000257.1:0-3829 GCA_050741995.1 Acidimicrobiia bacterium
GTTGAGCGGAGGGCGGTGGCACTTGCCGCCGATCTCGGTCTGCCAGTGGCGGGGATCGACCTCATGATCGACGAGGACGGTGACGTCTACTGCCTCGAGGTAAACCCAAGCCCGGCGTTCAGCTACTACGAACAAAACACCGGCCAACCTATAGCTATGGCAATCGCTCGCTACCTGTCCGGCTGGAAGGAAACTCGGGCGTGAAGGTACATGTACCGGTGCCACCAGGTCGCTTCCGGAGCCTCCGGCCCGGGTGACGGCCAGAACATACTTGTTTGCCGATCCCCCGAGCGGGCCAATATGTCAGCGCTTCTTGCGCCTCTCCCCGGGCGGCGTGATTTCCGGCCTGGCTGCCTTGGTTCCGGCGGCTCGTTTCCGATTGAGGTCGACCTTGGCCGCCGCCTCGAGCCTTTCGGCCAGCGCGTCAGAGATCTCCTCCCCCCGCGCGGCAGCCTCGATCTCCTCTGCGGTCAAGTCGACAGGGGCGAGCTTGTCGCCTTTCTCGCCTCGGCGGGCCCTCGTCAGAGGAGGCGCCGTCTCCAGGATCAGGACGACGATTTCTTCCGGCATCTCTCCGGCAGCCAGCAGGTCGACGTCTTCCTGCCGGAAGGGTGCCGGTGAACCCCGCGCCCCCTCGCGTGCCCTTTGCTGATCAGCCATCGTGTTCACCAGACATACATCTCTTTGACCCGATCACCGTCCACCCGAACGTTCACGTTCCGGTTGTCGCCCTTGGCATGGGCGGCCAGGATCGCGAAGTTCGTGGTGGCGTCGTCGTTGTCGTCGTGGAATTTGCGCCAGGCGCCATCGATCCAGCCCCAGACGTTGGAATCCTCCCAGTTCGCCCACAGCGCTATGACCTTCTTGTTGTTCAACCAGGCCATCGATTCTCTCCTTTCAAGGTCTCACGCTCTCGAGTTCGACTTGTTTGGCACCGATCTCGAAGATCTTGTCCACCGCCCGGCGCAGGTCTTCGGGGAGCTCGAAACCCGCGGTCTCGGCCTGGCCTTCGTCGGCCATGAAGACGATCATGGCCTCCTGCCGACCGTCTGAGACGGTAAGGATCCCCACGGTGCTGTCGGGTGGGATCGGTGCCATGCTCCGGCTGAGGGCCATCATCTGACCGACCTCGAGGCTGGTGAACACTTCGGTCATGTCGCCGGGCTCCACCTGACCCGCCCTGGGGGGGATATCCAACTGCCGCAGGCGATCCCTCACCTTCACCTGGATGTCACCGGCGCCGGACCCCTCGAAGTGGAACTCGTAACGATCCTCCATCGAACCCCCCTCCATGTCCAGGGTGACTCGAAGATCGGTTGGATCCTTCGGGGCGGCTCGGGCCGCTCCGACTTTGGCGGCAAGAGGGGTCGGATCCGGAGGGATCCCTCCCGGCGTGGCCTTTACGTTGTCGTTCATGGCGCCCTCACACGGTGTAGGTGGCCTGCTGGAGCCGGTCGCAGAATGGGGTGCACAGCCTCCGCACCACTTCAGTGTTGTCGTCCATCACAGTTCCGGTGTTCACCGGACTTCGAGAGGGGCAGAGATTCGAGCTGTATTCGTCGGGAGAGCCCAACATGTGGCCGAACTCGTGGGAGGCGACATCTCCCGAGTCGGAAGTGTCCCAGGTCGTCATGTTGGTCCCGGCTGGGCCCTGGCGAACCCTGACGGTGTGATGTTCGTTGGTGTTGACCCATTCGACCCGGAAGTTGAGGGCGCAACCTCCGACACAACCGCGCGAGGTGCAGCAGCCAAACCGGTTGCTCCATTTGGATTCGATCCCGCTCTGCCACCGGGTGCGAAGTGTGGCCATGGTCGCCGCGGTGATCCCGGCGTCGGGAACGAGGCGAATGCGCACCGTGATCATCGTACCCCTCTGATCGAACGCCGCGGTCCAGCCGTAGATGCATTCGGACATCGCAAAGCTGACGTTGAAGGTCGGTCCCAGGGTGCCGGTGTGGAAATCTGCGATCTCGGTGATCCGCCAAGCTCCACCTCGGAACTCCTCGTGAACCGATACGGAGCGGCCCTTCGACTTGGCCTCGGCCGCGATCGCGAGCAGATTGGTCGTGGCGTCGTCGTTGCGGTCATCCAGCTTGCGCCAACCGCTGTCGCGGAGCCAGACCCAGGCGTTGGAGCGTTCCTCGTTGCACCAGAGGGCGTCGACGTAGCGGTCGCACGAAACAGGCAATCAGCCCTCCTTTGTACGTGCCTCCCGAGCCACATCGACGGGGCGAACACCCTTTTGGCAACTATATGGACATCCGTGGAGGTGTCAACTGGGATGCTTTTCGGGGCGCGGACCCTGCTCGGCGTTGAGCACCGCGCCGCCCGATTCCCAGTGCTCACCGACGTGACCTGTCTCGAGCGGATACTTCGCCGCCAGACGCGGCGCCTATCGGATCATCTATCGGGCGAGTATGTCGGACCGTCGAAGTGGTCCGAATCGACCAGCCATCAAGGGTCTACGGACGCGCCGATAGGGAAACCAGGACGTGGTGGCGGCTTTCAATCGCCATCACGGTCGGGCAAACGTGGCAGCCATTTGGAGGGCGGGTTCCAAGTGAATCCCCCTTTTCACCGGTCCACCGTTCGAACCCGCTGCGGGTCGGCGGCTGGCATTCTGCCCCGAGTCGCCGCGGAAATGCGGACACGCGTCAGTCGTCGTTGAGAATTTGGAGCCTGACGGCGATGCTCAGGCGACCGCGGTCTTGACGAGCGCCACGACTTTCTTCTCGACCGCAGGGGTCCATTCGACGATCGCGTACACGACGGGCCACATCGGGCGTTCGTCGAGCATGGCCGCGTCTTCGAACGCCAAGACCGCGTAGCGGCCTTCGAACTTGGCGGCCGCCTTGAAGAAGCAGACGACCTTGCCGTCCGTCCTCGCGTAGGCCGGCATGCCGTACCAGGTTTTGGGCAGAAGCTCCGGCGCGTTCGCTGTGACGAGTGCGTGAATTCGTTCAGCGAGGGTTCGGTCGGCATCTGGCATCTCTGCGATCGCGTCGAGAACGGCGCGCTCGTTGTCGGCTTTCTTCTGACCGCTGCGGCCCTGCGCCTTCAGCTCCTGTGCGCGCTCCTTCATGGCGGCACGCTCCGCCTCCGAGAAACCGTCCGAACCGGCCTTCTTCGTGGTGCTCATCTCTTGACCGCCTTTACGAGTCACATGTGGCGGGGCGTGCGCTTCTCGAATCCTGCTTGATCGCGCTGGGGACGAGCGGTTGAGGATTGCTGGCTGCTCGGCTGCTTCCGCTGCGCGTCGCCTCCGCTAGGCCGCCTTTCTCGGTCCCACGAAGGGGGATCCTTGTCATGAGCAGGACGGCAGCTGGTCAGTCAGTAGGAGCCGAAAGGCCGCCGGCACCAACTCATAGCATCCACGAGCGAGGAGTTGGGTCGTGTCTGGTCGGTAAGCCTGGACAGCCGCGGGCGAATCCGGTGGTTTCTACCTCCTAGGGCCGCATCCGAACTCGTTGAGTTGACAACGCCTCGGGTGGCATGAAGGGCAACGTAACCAGGACCTGGGAGCGGTTGATGCGGTACTGTTCGACGGGCGAAGGGGGTGTCTCATGCGCATCTTCATCAGCTACGCCCGCGAGGACGCAGTCGGTGTCGACGACCTATACGACAACTTGAATGATGCGGGGAACACCGTCTGGTTCGTTAATGAGTTGCGGGGCGGAGAGGAGTGGTGGAACTCCATTCTCGAGGAAATCCGGTCAGTAGACGTTTTTCTCTTCGTCTTGAGCCCGGACTCAGCTCGGTCGCGGGCCTGTCGGCGAGAGCTGACATACGCCCACCGGGTGAACCGGCCGATCATCCCGATCATGGTGCG
>JBOGEU010000258.1:0-6053 GCA_050741995.1 Acidimicrobiia bacterium
CCGTCCTCGCCGACCTGACCGGGGAGTGGGACAACGGCACGCTGGTGCTCATGGTCAACGATGCGGGGGAGTACGTGTTGAACAGGTCGGGTGAGCCGGGCGAGACCCTGATGGGCGGGTTCGTGGCTCGAGACGGGGATCAGTTCAATTTTGTGACCGGCACCACAGGGACTTGCCCGGGTCAGACCGGTGTATATCGGGCCACGATCACCGCCGAAGAGCTCAGTCTCACCCTGGTGGACGACCCGTGCCCGGAGAGGGCCGCCGGCCTCGAGCAGCCACTGACGAGGATGTCGGGCTAGCCGGCCACCATGTCGCGGATCAGGAGGTCCTCGTGCGTCTCCCGCCGGACGACGAGCCTGGCATTGCCGTCTTTGACGAAGACCACCGCGGGTCGCCGCGCCATGTTGTAGTTGGAGCCCATCGAGTGGCCGTAGGCACCGGTCACCGGAGTGGAGAGAATGTCGCCGACCGCCAGGTCATCGGGGACCGTTGCATTCCAGGCCAGGACGTCACCCGACTCGCAGTGCTTGCCGACGAGGCGGATGTGACGGGTCCGATCGGAATCGACCGCGCGGGGGGCGAAGACCTCGTAGCCGCTGCCGTACAGGACCGGGCGCGGGTTGTCGCTCATCCCGCCGTCGACGGAGACGTAGGTTCTGACACCCGGGATCTCCTTGATGGTCCCCACCGTGTAGAGGGTGATCGCCGCCTGGGCGACGATCGCCCTTCCCGGCTCGGCCACGATCCTGGCCTCGATCCCAGCCACCGCCGCGGCGTCGGCGATGGCCTTGCCCCATTCGGAGATCGAAGGGGCCTCCTCGCCTTCCACGTAGGCGACCCCGAGCCCGCCGCCGATGGAGAGCTCTTCGACGCCGAGAGGGGCGGCGAACTCGCCGATCACCTCGAGAGCCTTCTCGAACGAGCCGACGTCGAACACCTGGCTCCCGACGTGGGCATGGATCCCGATCATGTCCATGGCGGGCGAGTTGCGGGCCCGCTCCACGGCAGCGGCTGCCTCACCGCCGGCGATGCTGATTCCGAACTTGGAGTCGGCGGCCCCGGTGCGAAGGAACTCGTGGGTGTGAGCCTCGATTCCCGGATTGACCCGCACCATGACCGTCGGGGTCTCCGCCCCGTCGGCGACCAGGCCCTCGATCCGGTCCATCTCGACCATGGAATCGACCACGATCCGGCCGACGCCGGCGTCCAGGGCCTGTCGCAACTCGTTGGCCGACTTGTTGTTGCCGTGAAAGACGAGCCGGTCGGCGGGGACACCCGACGCCAGGGCGACGTGAAGCTCACCGCCGGTGGCCACGTCGAGGTACATGCCCTCCTCGTGGGCGAGGGCGGCCATGGCCCCGCAGAGGAATGCCTTGGTCGCATAGGCCACCCCGTCGGGGAACGCGGCCACCGCCTCCCGGCAACGTGAGCGGAGATGGGCCTCGTCATAGACGAACAGCGGTGTGCCATGCTCGGCTGCCAGATCGGTGACGTCGCAGCCACCGATGGCGAGGGCGCCCGATGGCCCCACCGTGGCGGTCTCCGGGAGGAGATGGAGGGGAAGCACACTCATCCCTGTAATCTCCGCCTAGAAGGCCCACGACGCACCCCGGCCGGTGCCGGTGGCGAAGTCGTCGGCGGGTGTGATCCCCCGGTCCAGATCGTTCTTGAAGCGGCTCACGATCCCGTCGAGGTTGGCCATCTCGATGAGGAACGAATCGTGTCCTTGTGCAGCATGGAGCATCTGGTACCGGGCGTTGGGGAGGCCCCCGGCCAACTCCTCGACCTCGGTGGCCGGATAGAGGATGTCGCTGGAGATGCCCACCGTGAGCAGGGGTGTCTTGATCCCGGCCAGGACCTGAGCCATCTCCCCGCGCTCCCGGGCCAGGTCATGGCTGTCCATGGCCTCGACCAGGGTCAGATAGGTGTTGGCGTCGAATCGAGCAACCAGTTTCTGCCCCTGGTGCCGGAGATAGGAGCGAACCTCGAACTCGTCTTCGACCGTCCGGCGTCCGAATCGGGTCTCGAAATTGGTCTTTCCCCGGTACGAGATCATGGCGATCATGCGGGCCACGGCGAGACCGTTGTCCGGTCCGTGGCCCGGCTGGTAGTCGCCGCTCAGGAAATCGGGATCCGCCCAGATCGCGGCTCGTTGCGCTTCGGAGAAGGCCACGCTCCATGCCGAGTGGTTGGCCCCGACCCCGATCGCCACCCCGCCCCTGACCCGTTCCGGGTACATCGCCGCCCACTCCAGTGCCTGCATGCCGCCCATCGAGCCGCCGATCACCAGACGGAGGGTCTCCACGCCCAGATGGTCGAGGAGGGCGGCCTGGAGACCGACGATGTCCCGGATTGTGACCGCAGGAAACCGGGGCCCATACCAATGGTCGGTGCCGGGCCGGATCGATGTGGGCCCGGTGGTCCCGTAGCAACCCCCGAGGACGTTGCTGGCGATGATGAAATCGTGATCCGGGTCGAAGGACCTGCTGGGACCGAACAGCCCGTCCCACCACTCGTCGGCATCGGCACTGCCGGTGAGGGCGTGACAGATCAGGATGGCCTCGGCCCGGGGCTCACCCCACGTGCGATATCCCACCTGCACCCGTTCGAGGGT
Organism: Acidimicrobiia bacterium; assembly: GCA_050741995.1. Taxonomy (GTDB): domain Bacteria; phylum Actinomycetota; class Acidimicrobiia; order Spongiisociales; family ZC4RG35; genus JARDZU01. Next base: position 2,618 of record JBOGEU010000258.1, read on the forward strand.
CTCGCCGCTCTCCAGATGGAAGGTGCCCTGATGTTCGTAGAAACGTGTCTCGTTCGAGAACGGGTATGTCAACCGCAATTCTCCTTCCCGGTCGGAATGACGCACGCAGGCCGGGCGCCGGATATGGCGCGGTCTTTGATCGCCACCTGAGAAGCTAGTGGCCCGTTGCCCAAATACATGTGCGGCTCTCTCCTCGTAGACCCCGGCCAACTGCCCGGGATCAAAAAGATCCGCAGCCGTTGCCGGTGCGGATCCCTGTTCGTTCGGGTCTATTGGGCGCTGCTAAACGTCTCGTCCGCACGGCTCGTCGTGAGCCATGCGCATACAGAAGGCGGAGTCCAGAGCGCTCATGTCGACGATGACGCTATCCCGGACCTGGAACCGAGTCAATCCCCGCCCTCCCGGATCGCGAATCCTGGCGGTGCGCCGACATGAGCCGGGGCTTCGGTTACTTTGTGCTCATGAGCAGATCCACGACGGGTGATGTGTGATGGATTTCGGAGTGGTGCTTCAAACCGACCCGCCCGCCTCACGCGTGATCGAACTGGCGCGACGGGCGGAGGACCTCGGGTTCAGCCACGTTTGGACCTTCGATTCCCATGTTCTCTGGCAGGAGCCCTTCGTGATCTACTCTCGGATCCTCGCCGAGACCAGAGACCTGGTCGTAGGCCCCATGGTCACCAACCCGGGGACACGTGATTGGACCGTGCTCGCCTCTCTGTTCGCGACCCTCAACGACATGTACGGGCCACGCACCATCTGCGGGATGGGAAGGGGCGACTCGGCACTGCGCTACATCGGTCGTAAGCCGAAGACATTGCAGACCATGGTCGAGGCCATGGACGTGATCAAGGGCCTGGTCGCCGGTGACGAGGTGGAGTACAACGGTCGCCCGCTGCGCATCCCATGGGTCACCGAGGGCTGGGACCTGCCGATCTGGGTCGCCGGGTACGGGCCGAGGGCACTGGCCACGGCGGGGGAGCATGCCGATGGCTACATCCTGCAGCTCGCCGACCCGCAGATCTTGGAGTGGACGGTGGCCGTGGTCCGCTCGACTGCGGAGAAGGCCGGGCGAGACCCGGACCAGATAGACATCTGTGTGGTGGCGCCGGCTTACGTCGGGGACGACCTGGCCCATCAAAGGGACCAATTGCGATGGTTCGGGGGCATGGTCGGAAATCATGTCGTGGACATGGTCAACCGTTACGGCGAGGATACGGAGAAGGTGCCCAAGGCTCTCTCCGACTACATCGCCGCCAGGGAGTCCTATGACTACGACCATCACGGGAGATCGGGCAACCCGTCGACCGAGTTCGTGCCCGACGACATCGTCGACCGATTTTGCGTGGTGGGCTCGGTCGAGGACCACCTCGAGAAGCTGGCACTCCTCGAGTCGCTCGGCGTGACGCAATTCGGAATCTATCTCATGCACGATGACATCGACGGCACCCTGGAGGCGTATGGGAAGAAGGTCATCGGCGTCGTCGGGTAGCGATTGGCACAACTAATGTGAAAGCAGGTGTCTCCGTTCACTGGTCAATCGTTGCCGACGGGGACCGTCACCTTCCTGTTCACCGACATCGAGGGGTCGACCCGATTGGTCCAGGCCCTGGGTGAGGGCTGGGTCCCGGTCCTCGAGGCGCACAACACACTGGTCGAGAAGGCGATCACCGAAAGCGAAGGGGTCGTGGTCAAGACCGAGGGCGACTCGTTCTTCGCGGTGTTCGCGGGAGCAAAGGACGCGCTCGATGCGGCTCTTGCAGCCCAGCGTGCGCTGATCGATCACCCCTGGCCCGAGGGTGGCGCCGTCCGCTCGAGAATGGGGCTTCACACCGGTCTCGGTACCCTGGGTGGCTCGGACTACGTCGGGCTCGACGTGCATCGAGCTGCCCGGATCGCCGATGCGGCGCACGGCGGGCAGATCGTCCTCTCCGAGCCGACCACCGTCCTGGTCGAGCGGCAGCTTTCCCCCTTCGTGAGCCTCCGGGACCTGGGCAAGCATCGACTCAAGGACCTGTCCGAGCCGGAGGCGATCTTCCAGGTCGTCAGCGACGGGTTGCAGGCCGAGTTCCCGTTGCTGAGGACCCTCGATGCGATCCCCAACAACCTTCCGCGGCTGCTCACCAGCTTCGTCGGCCGTGACAAGGAGCTCGCCGAGGCGATGCGGCTCCTCGAGACGGCACGGGTCCTGACCATGACCGGGCCCGGGGGCACCGGCAAGACCAGGCTTTCGCTTCAAGTTGCAGCCGAGCTCGCCGACAGCTTCCCCGATGGCGTCTTCTTCGTCGAGCTGGCGCCGGTCACTCACGTGGATGTCGTCCCGTCACGGATCCTCGAGTCCCTGGGCATCCCGGCCTCGACTCGCGATGAGCCGCCTGAGATGCGTCTCACCTCCCAGCTGGCGGACAAGGGGTACCTGATCGTCCTCGACAACTTCGAGCAGCTTCTCGATGCCGCCCCGCTCGTGGCCGACATGGTCCGGGCCTCGCCGCGAACCAAGATCATCGTGACCTCGCGTGCACCGCTGCGGATCAGCGGCGAGCAGGAGATGCCGGTGCCGCCATTGGCGGTCGGCAGGGCGGATGCGTCGAGTGACATCGACGATCTCATGGCGACCGAGGCCATCCGCCTGTTCGCCGACCGGGCGATGTCGGTCCGTCCGGACTTCCGGGTCACCGAAGCCAATGTCCTCGTCGTGGCCGAGCTGGTGCACCGGCTCGACGGTCTTCCTCTGGCCATCGAGCTCGTGGCCTCGAGGCTGCGCTTGCTACCCGTCGAGCAAATTCTCGAACGGTTGGACGCCCGCATGCTGAGCTCGGGCTCGGTCGACCTGCCCGAGCGCCAGAGGACCATCGACGGCGCCATCTCGTGGAGCCACGATCTGCTGGCTGCACCCGAGCAACGGTTGTTCGCTCGCTTCTCCGTCTTTGGCGGAGGGGCGAGGCTGGAAGAGGTGGAGGCGGTCTGCGGGCCATCCGACGACCTGGGCGCCGACCTGATCAACACACTGTCCACCCTCGTCGATCACAGCCTGATTCGACGGGTCGATGCCGATGGGCGCCCCCGCCTTCGGATGTTGCACGTGATACGGGAGTTCGCCGGCGAGCGTCTCGAGGAGTCCGTTGAGTCGGGCGAGATGCACCGGCGACATGCCGATGCATATGCCTCGTATGCAGAGTCGGTGGCGCCCGAGCTGTTGCGCAAGGACCGGAGGCTTTGGCTCGACCTTCTCGAGCTTGACCACGGCAACATTCGGGTCGCACTCGATTGGGCGGTTGCCAATCGAGAGCCGGACCTCGCCTTTCGCCTCTCCGCGGCTTGCTGGCGTGTTTGGCAGGCACGGGGCCACCTTCACGAGGCGAGGGGACGACTCGGCGAGGTCCTGGCCCTCGAAGGAGGTGATCCACGACACCGGGCTAAGGCGATGGAGGCGCTG
>JBOGEU010000259.1:0-2937 GCA_050741995.1 Acidimicrobiia bacterium
ATGAAGAGCAGTCTCACTTCGTTCGGCTCCGGGAAACGACGCTCGCGGTCTCGGACGACCTCGCTTCGCTCGGGCCCGCCTCGATCCCCCTGCGGGCCATCGGTCCCCCCACAAGTGGGGGGACACCGACAGGGCTCACGTGAGGATTCCTTCGTAGTTTCTCATCGTGAGCTGGCTCTCGATTTGCTTCATCGTCTCCAGGGCGACCCCGACCACGATCAAGATCGACACCCCTGAGAATGCGATCTGGATGTTCCAGGCCGCACCGGCGATGGCAGGGAGGATTGCGATCACAGCGAGGAAGATCGAACCGGGCAAGGTGATCCGATTCAGGATGAACCCGAGGTGGCGGGCGCTCTGCCGACCGGGCCTGACCCCTGGCACGAAGCCCCCCTGACGCTGGATCATCTCGGCCTGCTTCTCCGGATCGAACTGGATCGCCGTGTAGAAGTAGGTGAAGAAGATGATCAGGGCGAACAGGATCAGGATGTACCACCAGCTCACCTGTCCGCTGCCCCCCAGGTTTTGGTCCACCCAGCGGTAGACGCTCTGGATCCACCCCGCATTGGAGGGGATGGCGGTGATGATCAGCGAAGGGATGAGCAGCACCGATGTGGCGAAGATCACCGGGATCACCCCGGCCGTGTTGACCTTGAGCGGGATGTACGTCGACTGCCCGCCCATGACCCGCCGGCCACGGACCCGCTTGGCGAACTGGATCGGGATTCGGCGCTGGGCCTGATCGACGTAGATGATGGCAATGATCATGGCGACGAAGATGGCGATGATCACCACGAAGCGGATCGGCAGGTTGGCGTCGACGGTCTGACCCCAGATCTGACCGAAGATGAACGGGAACTGGCTGAGGATCGAGACGAAGATGATCAGCGACATCCCGTTGCCCACGCCGCGTTGGGTGATCAGCTCACCGAGCCACATCACCATCGCCGTGCCGGCGGTCATGGTGAGCACGATGAGCACGACCCGGCCCGGGGTGTAGTTGGGGATGAGGTCGATGCCACCGGTGAACCGGCCGACATGGAACAGGTAGGTGAAGCCGGTCGACTGGATCAGTGCCAGGATCACCGTCATGTAACGGGTCCACTGGGTGATCACCTTTCTCCCCGACTCTCCCTCGTCCTGCAGCGTCTGGAGCTTGGGGATCACCACGGTGAGCAGCTGCATGATGATCGACGCCGTGATGTATGGGATTATCCCGAGGGCGAACACCGAGAACGACTCGAGGGCGCCACCAGAGAACAGGTTGAGCAGACCGTAGATCCCACCGGCCTGTTGTTGAGTCTGGAACAGCTCGACTGCCCCCAGGTCGATCCCGGGCACCGGGATGGTGGCGCCCAGACGGTAGACCCCGAACATGGCCAGGGTGAAGAGGATCTTCGTCCGAAGGTCCGGGATCTTGAACATGTTGCGGTATATCGAGAGCATCTCGTTCTATGTCCTAGGTCGTACGTGATACGGGAGACATATCACATATGAGGGGACCGTGGCAGTCAGGTGATGACTTCAACGGTTCCTCCGGCTTTCTCGATTTTCTCCTTGGCGGCGTTGCTGAAGGCATGTGCCTTCACCGTGAGCGCCTTTTCCAGATCGCCCTGGGCCAGCACCTTCACCCGGCCCCGGTGACGGATCAGGCCCCGGCTGCGCAACGCATCCGGTGTCACCTCCGCCCCCTTTTCGAACACGTCCAGGGCAGCGAGATTGACGATGGCGAACTCCTCCTTGTTCGGGTTCTTGAAACCGGCGAGCTTGGGGAGACGCATCGTGAGCGTGGTCTGGCCACCTTCGAACCCGGGGCGAAGCGCGTTGCGCGCCTTCAGGCCCTTGGTGCCGCGCCCGGCGGTCTTGCCGCGACGGCCGCCCTCTCCTCGTCCCACCCGTGTCCGGCTCTTCTTCGAGCCCGGGGCGGGCTGGAGATGATGCAGCTTCAGTTGTTGTCTCTCCCCCTGCAGGGGGGAGTCCCCGGCGGAGCCGGGAGCGGGGGAACTCTTTTTCGCGTCGGCCATGTCAGCCCTCCTCGACTTCGACCAGGTGGCGCACCTTGTGCAGCATCCCGCGCAGCGTCGGGGAATCGACATGCTCCCGGGTCTGATGCAGCTTGCGCAGACCGAGGGACTCGACGGTCGCCCTGGTCTTCGGCTTCTCGCCGATCACCGATCTCTTCAATGTGACCTTGATTTTTTTCTCAGCCATCTCGACCGCTCTTGGAATGCGCCCGCAGAGCCTCGGTCGACCGATAGGCAGCGAGCAGGCCGGGGGGAACGATGTCCTCTGCCTGCTTGCCCCGCAACCTGGCGACGTCGTCGGGCCTGCGCTGCCCGGTCAGGGCATTCATCGCCGCCTTGGCCACATTGAGGTGGGTCGGCGATCCGAGCGACTTGGCCAGCGCGTCCTTCACCCCGGCCGCCTCAAGTATCTGGCGGACGGCGCCACCGGCGATGACACCGGTGCCGGGAGCGGCCGGCTTGATCAGGACCCGGGAAGCGCCGTGCTCACCCGTGGCCTGGTGCACGACGGTATGGCCCGCCATCGGGATCTCCACCATGGCACGGCGGGCAGTCTCCATTCCCTTCTGGATGGCAGCCGGGACCTCTTTGGCCTTGCCGTACCCGATCCCGACCTTGCCTCCGCCGTCGCCCACCACCACCAGCGCGGTGAAGCTGAATCGGCGACCACCCTTGACCACTTTGGCCACCCGGTTGATCTGAATGACGCGCTCGTCGAACTGACTCTGTTGATCCTGGGCCATGCCTAAGTGCTCCGTTTTGTAGGGGAGGTGCGATGCATCACGAGGGCGGACGAGGCGCGTGCGGACTCTGCGGAGCGGTGCACTAGTGGTCCGTCGCGTAAATAGTGTGCGCGTGTCTCCGAGTCCATCGGCCTCATCTGGCAAGAAGAAGCGCGCAGTCGCAGCCGGGG
>JBOGEU010000260.1:0-3446 GCA_050741995.1 Acidimicrobiia bacterium
AGACGGTGGTGACCCTGACCACATCGTCGAGCGACCTTCCCGAGGCTCTCGCCCCAGCGGCGATGCCGGGCAGTACAACGTCGTCGAGATAGCGCACGGTGTGAAACGGGTGGATGTGGAATCCCTGGCACAACTCCCCGGCCAGGCGACTCAGATGAGGGCCGACACCGGCTATGTACACCGGGATATCCGGATCCGGGATCGGGCCGGGATCGAAGAAGGGAGTCATCAACGAGAACCTGTAGAACTCACCCTCGAAGGCCAATGGCGTTGAGCGCTGCCAAGCGTCCCAGATGGCTCTGAGGGAGAGGATGTACTCCTTGAGCCGGGGCGCGGGATGATCCCATATCGACGAGAACCGACGCACGATGTGGGCCCTGACCTGGGTCCCGAGGCCGAGCATGAACTTCCCTCCGGACATTCGGGCTAGATCCCAGGCAGTCGTCGCCATGATCATCGGCGATCGCGGGAAGGCGACTGCTATGGCGGTCCCCAGCTCCAGCCCCGGCTCGGTCGACGAAGCAAGCGCCAAGGGCAAGAACGGGTCGAATTGGGTTTCGGCGGCGAAGAATCCGTCATAACCCACCTTCACCGCCTCGATGGCCGCCTGCACGGCCCCATCGGGAGGAATCGGCGGGTAATAGAAGTCGACCTTCATCGTCAGCCAAGAGTAGATACAACCCCGGGTGGGTACTCTTCCCAGCCATGAAGAGACTGGCCAAGGTCGTCGGGATCGTGGGCGGGGCCGCGGCGTTGGTGTGGGCCATGCGCGACCGGTTCATCTCGGTCGCGGCCTCACGTGAGCCGGAGCCCCCGGTCTTCAGGGCAGTCAGCGGCGGTGTCGAGCTCCCCGGCATCGAGGTCGTGGATGGCATCGGCCCGGTGCTGGCCGGCCGGCTGAGGAACGCAGGCATCGTGGACCTCGCAAAGCTCGCCTCAACCACTCCCGACACCGTCGCCGAGGCGGCGGGGGTGAGCGCGGCACGCGCTCGGGATTGGATCGATCAGGCCATCTCCCTCACCCGGTAGTGCCCTATCTGCACGCTCCCGAGGACCTGGGTGATCTTCTCATCGGCGAGCCGCCCTACCGGTTGGATCAGCTGCGTGGCTGGCTCTACAGGACTCCGGTGCTCGATGTCCAAAGCATGACCAATCTCCCCGGCACGGTCAGGGATCTGCTCGATGGGCGGTTGTGGCCATTCGAGGTGGAGCTCGAGCAATCAGCCGACGATGGCACCACCAGGAAGTGGCTTTTTCGGGCCCATGACGGGGCGGCGATCGAGGCGGTCTTGATGGGGTATCCGCGGCGGGCGACCTTGTGCATCTCGAGCCAGGCGGGGTGTGCACTGGGCTGCACCTTCTGCGCCACCGGCCAGTTCGGTTTCGAGCGCAACCTCGACGCCGGCGAGATCGTGGCCCAAGTGGCCTATGCCAGCGCTTTCCTGCGCCAGATCGGAATGCCCGGCGTGCCCACTCATCTCACCAACATCGTCTACATGGGGATGGGTGAGCCGCTCGCCAACTATGCACGGGTCCGCGAATCCCTCCGCCGCATAATCGACGTGATGGGGATATCGGCCAGGGCGGTGACGGTATCCACCGTGGGAATGGTCCCCGGGATCCGCCGACTGGCCGACGAGCCGTGGCCGATATCGCTTGCGGTCAGCCTCCATGCCGCCGACGACGAGCTGAGAAGCACTCTGGTGCCGATCAACAGGAGATACCCGCTCGCCGAGCTCGAAGCGGCGGCCGCCGACTACTTCGCGAGGAAGCGGCGGCGGTTGTCGATCGAGTGGACGATGATGGATGGGGTCAATGACACCAAGGAGCAGGCGGCCAAGCTGTCGGCAATCGCCGCCCGTCTCCGGGCACACGTCAATCTCATCGCTCTGAATCCCACGCCGCTCACCCGGGAAAGCGCATCCAGCGGCACCCAAATCAAGGCGTTTGCACGAGAGCTGAGACGGCGCGGGATAAACGTGACCATCAGGGATACCCGGGGTCGTGACATCGACGCGGCCTGCGGCCAGCTGCGGCTCCTGGCAGGGAAACGCGGCCTCACCGTCTGACCAGATCCGGTCGGGTCTGGAAATTTCGCGATCTCGGGTTAGGCTCATTGACGCGGAGCGGTTCAGGGGCTGAAGGAGAAGTGCCTTCATGCCAGTCAATAGACGCGCCCGCGCCCTTGCCGTCGGCATGGCTCTCGCACTGATCGTCGCCTCGTTCTCTGTCGAGTACACCGTCGAGCGGGGGGACACGCTCGGCGAGATCGCCCGCGATCACGACGTTTCCATCTCGGATCTGGTCGACGCCAACGACATCGCGAATCCCGACCTGATCCGCATCGGGCAGGTCCTGGTGATCCCGGGAGAAGACGGGGAACCGGACAAGTTCCACGTCGTGCTCAGGGGTGAGACCCTGGTCCGTATCGCAAGATCGTACGGATCGAGTGCCATCTCATTGGCTCGAGCCAATTCGCTGAAGCACCCGGATCTCATCTTCCCGGGTCAACAGCTCCTCATCCCGGCCGTAACCGGACGTGGCGCGAGCAAGTCGGACGGAGAGAGCGAGGGATCGTCGGACAAGTCCCCGTCATCCTCTCGATCCGGCAACTTCCATGTGGTCAAGAAGGGCGAGACGCTGGAGTCGATCGCCGACCAGTACAAGGGTGTGAGCGCCGAGGACATCGCCCGGGCAAACGGGATATCCAAGGGGAAGATCTACACCGGCACCCGACTCTTCATAGACGGCCCTTCGCTGGTCGCAGGTGGGGGGTCGGAAACCGGCACCTACGTGGTCGAGAAAGGCGATCGACTGGGAGACATTGCCGCGCGATTCGACACCACCATCTCGAAACTGGCGAAGCTGAACGGTCTCTCCGACGTGAACCTGATTCGAGCCGGCCAGAAACTCGACGTGCCGGGTGGCTCCGGATGGGTCTGCCCGTTAGCCGACAGCCGCTATTTCAACGACTGGGGCTTTCCACGTGCGTCAGATCGCTATCACGAGGGAAACGACATGTTCACCGACTACGGGTCACCGGTACGAGCTCCGGTATCGGGGACGGTGGAGTTGAAGCGCGGGGCGCTCGGAGGCCTCCAGTTCAACCTGCACGGCAGCGACGGCGTCGAGTACCTCGGCTCACATCTCGACTCGGCGGGCAAGAAGGGCAAGGTCAGCGCCGGAGACGTCATCGGCTATGTGGGCAATTCCGGAAACGCCCAAGGCACCAGCCCTCATCTCCACTTCGGTATGTACATCGATGGCCTGGCGATAAACCCCAACCCCACGCTGCAAGCCAACGGCTGCTGAAGCCGGGCAAACCCCCCTCGCCCTCGCTGCGAAGCGGTGTCGCCCTCGCTGCGAAGCGGTGTCGCCCTCGCTGCGGAGCGGTGTCGCCCTCGCTGCGGAGCGGTGTTGTCCCCCTGCGGAGCGGGGGGACCGGC
>JBOGEU010000261.1:0-4184 GCA_050741995.1 Acidimicrobiia bacterium
GGTGAGCAGGAACTCGGAGACGACGGTGTCGCCGTCGTTGTCCGAGTAGTGGAGATAGAACCGGGTCATGTCCTCGGGGTGGAGGGCGATCGAGAGCAGGCCCTGCTCCCCGCTGTCGCGAACCTGACCGCTGATGTCGAGCACCGGCTGCTCGGCGACGGCGCTGCCGTCGTATAGCCACACCCGACCGTCCTTGGTGATCACGTACGCCTGTGGCTCTCCGGGGCGGGCCGTCATCTGCACCGGGAACGGCAGGCCGGCCACCGGCTCGTAGGCCAGAATGGTGGCGTCGAGGCCGATCGTGGTGGTGGTCGCGGCCACTGTCGTAGTCGTCGCCTCGGTCACGGTCGTCGTAGCTGTGGTCGAGGTGGGGGCGGTCGTCGAGCTCGTCCCCGGGGCGGTGACCGTCGACGCCGGCTCCTGGTCGGCACTGCACGCCGCCACCAGCAAGACGACGACGATCAGTGAGCGGCGCATCCCGACCAGGCTACGTTTGGTCTCCCCCAATCGTGGCCATCATGGGGTTTCGCCGGCGCATAGGATTCGGGCCATGACCGACCAACCCCGCGAGCCGTTCGGGCTCGAGCCGGACGCGGAGCCGGACGAGGCGCCCGAGCCCGAAGAGCGGAGAACCACCGGAGATCGTATCCCGTCACCGACCGCGACGGGCATCGCATGGGGCGCCATCCTCCTCCTGCTCGGGATTGCCCTCGTGGTCGTCTTCGCCGTGCAGAACACCGATCCGGTGCCGGTGACGTTCCTCTGGATGGAGGGCGAGTTCTCGCTGGCGATCGTGATCCTGGTCACCGTCGGCGCCATGATCGTCCTCACCGAGCTGATCGGCTTGAGCTATCGCCGGCAACGGCGCCGGCGCCGGGCGGAGAAGGAGGAGCTGAAGCGGCTCCGGGGCGGATCCTGAACCGAGCGCTCCCGGCGCTCTGCGCGATCCTCCTGGTGTCGGCTTGTGAACACTACGGCCAATCCGGCTCGACGGACGCCTCCCTCGCCCCAGAGCGCCTCGAGTCGTCCCTGGTCACCCGGGTCAACGATGGAGACAGCATCGTGGTCGACGTTGCCGGCGAAGAGGTCGAGGTCCGGCTCGTCGGGATCAACTCGCCCGAATCCGACGAGTGCTTCTATCAGGAGGCGGCCGACCACCTCTCTGACCTGATCGAGGGCAACACCGTCGAGGTGGAGGTGACCGGGACCGACCAGTTCGGCCGCACACTGGGACATGTCTGGCTCGACGACTCGTCGCTCAGTTTCGAGCAGGTGGCCGCCGGGCTGGCCATCGCAACCTCCCCCGGAGAAGGAGAGACGAGGAGCGATGAGCTGATGGCGGCCGAGGAGAAGGCATTCTCAGACCAGGTCGGGCTCTGGGGGCGGGACGTCTGCGGCGCCTCCGGCCCGCTCCCCGACGTATCCATCGACGGCCCTGGCTCGCGGTTCGACCCGGCCGGGCCCGACCAGGACGTGCTCGATGAGGAGTGGGTGAGGCTGGAGAGCCGGGACATGGCCGACCTCGGCGGCTGGACGGTGCGGGACGAGTCATCGGCCCATCGCTGCTCACTCCCCGAAGGACATGTCATGGCTCCCGGCGGGGACTTCGACGTCACCAGTTCCGATCCGTGCTGGGACCCGGGGCAAACCCCGGTATGGAACAACGGCGGGGACATGGCCCTGCTCCTCGACCCCGCAGGCCGCGTAGTGGCCCGGCACCGCTACCACGGTTGACGGGGCCGCGGCCGGCAAGCGGTTTGTTTGCGTCCCGACTTGGATAACAATAAGACCTGCACGGTTTCATCCGTGTTCCATTGGAGGGACGACAACATGATCTTCGGATATCTGGATCCCGGTTCGGGCAGCCTGATCTTGCAAGCGCTCATCGGTGGACTGGCCGGCATCGGCATCGCCATCAAGGCCTTCCGCGCCAAGCACGGGATGGGACGCAAGAAGGCCGATGCCGAGCAGGAAGACCCATTGCAGGATCCGACCCTGTCCGCCGAATCCTGAGGAGGATGTGAGCTCACCCGATCCCGGGTCGTTCCGAGACCCGGCCTCTCAAGTCGTACTCGACGGCGACAAGGTCCTCCGCCTGCTCGACGATCGGGGTTGGGAAGGGTGGCGCGCCCTCGCCGCCAGCGACCTCTTCGCAAAGGCGGTTGCCGATGGGCGCCTCATCGCCACGGTAGAGGCCGACGACCCCCCGGCGGGCAGCGCCGGGGCCCTGGAGCATCCGCGGCTCCCGTTCGTCGGCTATCCCTACGAGTGGACCTTCTCCATGCTCAAGGACGCCGCCCTGCTCCACCTCGACCTGCTGCGGGATGCCCTGACCGCGGGTCTCACCATCAAAGACGCCACCCCGTACAACATCCAGTTCGTCAAGGGCCGGCCCATCTTCATCGACATCGGGTCGTTCGAGGCGTATCGGGACGGCGAGCCCTGGATCGGATACCGGCAGTTCACCCGTCAGTTTCTCTTCCCGCTGATGCTCCGCGCCTGGGTCGGTGTGCCGTTCCAACCCTGGCTGCGGGGGGACCTGGAGGGCCCGACGCCGGCCCAGATGGCTCGTCTTCTCGGGCACAAGAAATGGCTCAACACAGGCGCCATGTTCCACGTGAGGCTCCAGGCGAGGATGGAGGCCCGGATGTCGGGTCGGGCCGTCAGGGAGAACCTGAGGTCGGCCGGCTTCAGCTCCCAGCTCATCCTGGCCAATGTGGGCAAGCTCCGCTCGCTCGTGTCTTCGCTCGAATGGGATGGCGCCGACGACGGATGGTCGGACTACGGCTCGTGCAGCCACGTCGGTCGTGATCGATCCGCCAAGAGCGCCTTCCTCCAGTCGGCTGTCGCACGCGTCGTCCCCGGCCGAGTGCTCGATCTCGGCGCAAACGACGGGCATTTCTCCACGATCGCGGCCGCGGCCGGCGCCCAGGCCATAGCAGTCGACAGCGACGAGCCGGTCCTCGACGATCTCTACAGACGGAGCGCCGGGCTCGATCTCGCCGTGGTGCTCACCGACCTGGTCAATCCCTCGCCCGCTCAAGGATGGGCCGGCAGGGAGAGGTCGGCGCTCGTGGAGCGGGCCGATCCCGACCTCGTGGTCGCCTACGGGCTGATCCATCACCTCATCTACGGCGCCAGCATCCCGCCCCGGGAGGTCGTCAGGTGGTTGCGCTCTTTCGAGTGCCCGGTGGTGGTCGAGTTCGTGGCGCCCGAAGACGACATGGTGGCGCGTCTCATCGGGAACAAGCTCCCCCATGAGCTCCACGACGACCGTGAGGAGCACGAGTTCCGTGCCCTGCTCGACCCGATGTTCGTGATCACCGAGGAGAGCAGGCTCTCGTCGGGCACCCGTGTCCTGTTCGCTCTCGACCCGGCCTGACGAGGCGGGCTAACCGGGAAGGGTCGCCGGGCTGTCGACGGCTTGGTCCCCGAACTCCGCGATGACGGTGAGGCGCTCGAGGTCATCGGGAACGTCACCGCCGTCGATCTCGAACGAGAACCCCGATCGGAGCAGAGCTTCGCTCTTGAACCACCGCGGGACGTCCTTGTTGTCCAGATTGGGCGCGCCCGCCACCAGCAGCTCGTCGCCGGCAAAGACATAGATGCGATCGGGGGTCAGCTTCTCGCTGACGTCTGCGGCCCAGCCGGTGACCACCCACCCCGACCCGGTGGCAGTCACCTTGCTGATCTCGACCCTGCGATTTCCCTCGGGTTGGATCTCGATCTGGTGGCCGTCGTCCGCCACGTATGCCACGGTGATCTCGGCCGCGGCCCCGGTGAGCCATCCGTCGCCGTCCGGGTCGGGGACCAGGACCTGCGCCTCGTTGGCACCCTCCTCGACCAGGTCCTCGGCCAACAACCCGTGGATCTCGCCGCTGGTTGCGCCGTCCCTCGCCACCAGCCCGGTGCCGGCCACCACCCCGTTCACGGCAAACAACAGGTCGTCACCTTCGACTCCGGCCGGCAGCTCCAATCGCCCCAGCACGAAGGTGGGGACGAAGCCCGAGCTTCGATCCACGTCGGCGAGCTCGTCGGACTCGGTCAGTGACCAGCGCAACTCGTCGCTCGGTGTCGGAGCCAGCTCCGCCACCGGCCGGCCGACCAGGTCGGCGTACGGCCCCGCCCCCGCCACCGCGACCCAGCTCTCCTGGTTGGGCACCCACTCATGGTTGCGGCGAACC
>JBOGEU010000262.1:0-1225 GCA_050741995.1 Acidimicrobiia bacterium
AATGCCGCGTTCTCCGCCTCCAGCTCGGCGATGCGGGCTTGCGCGTCCACCGCAACGTTCTACTTCGCCGCGCGCGGAGAGTGGTGGACGATCGCGCGCTCCGCGCGACTAGAGGTGACTGGTTACCGGTCGGGGGTGGAGATACAGCCAATCGTTGTAAGCGACGATGCTCCGGACGATCGCGTCCCAGTTCTCTCCGGTGTTGACCAGTACCGGTGGCTGAGCTGGCTGATTTGGCGCGCTGGGCCCCGGCATCACCGGTGCGCCACTAGGCCCAGCCGGTACCGCCTTCTGGTCGCGGTCACTGCGACGTGAGATGACCCCCCAGGCGATCGCGCCGATCAACACGGCGAAGATGGCCAGCACCGCAGCAGCTCGCCAGGGGCTCAGGCCCCGATCCGGGACGCTGGACGGTGGCTGGGGCGGGGTGCCTTCCAGATCCCGCAACATGCGATCGCCTGTTCGGCTCATCCGGACCTCCTCGGGGATACCGTGCTAGAAGCATGCAGCACCAGGGGACCCTGGTCGCTCATGAAAACCCGTAACAGTGTGAACTCCACTCGGCGGGCAGCCTCCACCCGCACCTGGGTCGGCTCGGTGTCGATGACCACGTCGAAGATCTCCGTGGCCTCGTCCTGGGATGCCAGGTTCTCCGCCGCCAGGTCCCGGGCCAGGCTCGGTTCGAGCTGCACCGTGCGCCCGTCGCTGGTCCGGTAGACGTTCTCGTCGATGCCCGAGGCGCCCGCGACGGCGGCGCCGTCGACGGCGGTCGAGAGGGAGCGCTGGGCCGACACCGCCCGCCACAGGTCGAAGCTGATCCCGACCAGGAAGAGCACCATGGAGCACAGCCCGACCATCCAGATCGTCATCATCCCGGCCTCGGAACGCCGGACGCGTCGTCCTACGGCGGCCATCAGCTGGGGCCCCCCACGATCTGCTCGAGGTCGACGACGGCATAGGCGACGAGGACCACGACGAAGACGACGGTGGCGATCACAAGCAGCTTGACGGTCATCCGAACCCCCGGTACTGGTCCACCCGCTCGCTGTGGCTGGTCGACCAGGTGACCGAGCCCACCGCGCCCAGCCCGGGGAAGGTGAGCGCCGGCATCACTACCGACACGGTGGCCACCACCGTCCCGCCCCGGTCGGTGCTGCCGGTGTAGGCCACCGAAACCGTCGAGGCGTCGACGCCGTGGTTCTCGGCGATCTCGGCCACCAGCCGA
>JBOGEU010000263.1:0-1434 GCA_050741995.1 Acidimicrobiia bacterium
CACCTGCAATGTCCAGGTATTGGCCGGGCCTTCGATGAAGCCGACCGGGGTCGGCTGCGACGGATCGGTGACGTCGACCACGGTCCAACCGCTGTGCCAGAAGTGGCCCAGATAGAGAAGCCACCGCTCCCCGGCCCGATGGATTGCGATCTTGAATCCGGGGCGGCCCTCGAGATCGCTGTAACCGACCAGGTCCACACCACGAGCCTCCACTGGGCGGGGATGTATGGCGCCAATCACGATTTCACACTATGCCAGATCGGAAATGGGGAGAATCCGACCGAGTTGGCGCAGCACATCGGCCATACTCACCGCCAAATGACCATGCCCTCTCACATCCCCAGCTTCTTCGTCAAGCAGCACATCACGATGATGGTCAACCGGTACGAGGTCCTCGGCGTCAATCCCGACGGGAGCGAAGGACCTTTGCTCGCTTTCGCCCAGCAGAAGCGAATGTCGTTCAAAGAGGAAGTGAACTTCTACGCCGACCTCGCCAAGACCTCCAAGCTGTTCTCCTTCAAAGCGCGTCACGGCCTCGACGTGCGGGCCGAACACGACGTGTTCGACGCCGAAGGGAACACCATCGGCTGGTTCAAGAAGGAGTTCGGGGCCAGCCTGTTGCGCTCCACCTGGCAGATGACCTATGACGGAGTCCAGACCCGGGGCCAGGAGCGCCGACCGGGCATCGCCATCCTGCGCCGGATATGGGATTTGATCCCCTACCTCGGCGAAGTCTGGATCCCGTTCGTGTTCCACTTCGACTTCGTCGACGAGGCCACCGGCCAGCCGGTGATGATCAGCGAGCGGCAGAAGACGATCCGAGACCGGTACGCCGTCAGTGTGCCCGATCCGCGGCTCGACTTCAGGGTGGCGGCCTCGATGGCGGTGGCGCTCGACGCTCTGCAGAGCCGCTGACCGCCAGCACCGAATCATCTCATGATGCCGGGCCCTGGGGCCGATGTAGCAGTAGGTTCTCATGGTGTCGTCCGTCCCTTTCCCGATCCGCCGTCTCGGGCTTCTGGCCCGGGGTGCCGGCGTCGATCGGGACAACCCGAGCCTGAGCCGGCTCGCCGCCATCGAGGACCCTGAGAAGTTCGTCTGGGCCATCCTCCCCCACGCCGCCCGCTCCTTCGCCCCCAGCATCCTCCTCCTCACCGAAGACGACGCCCGGACCGCCGCCGTCGGCTACCTATACGCCCGGATGCTCGACACCTACGAGGATCTCTCCGCCGACCCGTCCCAGGCCCGGGAATCCCTGGCCCGGTTTGCCGGCCGATTCGGCAGCGGGCGTCCCGGCCTCGCCCCGCCGGCGCCGAGCCCGGCCAGTCCCGATCCTCGGGACCGGGCGCATCTCCTCCTCGTCACCCGGTATCGGCTGGTCGACGAGGTGTTCATCGGTCTCGACACCGCCACCCGGGCCCGCATCGTCCGCCT
>JBOGEU010000264.1:0-3102 GCA_050741995.1 Acidimicrobiia bacterium
CCACCAAGCAGTACGAGGACGCCGTCGCCTGGGCCTTGGAGTCGACCGGCGAGGTCCTGGCCGCCGCAGAGGAAGGATTCGATATCGGGATCCCCGACCGAGAGGCGGTCGAGGAGATGTGCCGCACGCTCCAAGTCCCCACCCTCACCATCCACGGTGACCGGGATGTCTGCCAGCACGTCGACCGGGGCCGGGCTTTCGCCGAGCTCACCGGCGGCGACCTGCTGATGATCGAGGGGGCGGGCCATCTCACCCCGGCCCGGGATCCGGTCCGGGTCAACCGTGCCATTCGTCGGTTCATCGACAAGAACAAGGGGATTCCCATGCCCAGTCACACCTGGACCCGCGGCATGAACCGCGGAAAGAAGCTGCTCTACCTCTCGTCGCCGATCGGTCTGGGCCATGCTCGGCGTGACCTGGCCATTGCCCAGGAGCTGAAGAAGATCGAGCCCGATCTGGAGGTGGATTGGTTGGCTCAGCACCCGGTGACCGCGGTCCTCGATAGCGCCGGGGAGACCGTGCACCCGGCCAGCGAGTGGCTGGCATCCGAATCGGGCCACATCGCATCCGAGGCCTCGGGTCACGAGCTGCATTGCTTCCAGGCACTGCGCACCATGGACGAGATCCTGGTCGCCAACTTCATGATCTTCCAGGAGGTCATCGAGGAGGGGAACTACGACCTGATCGTCGGCGACGAGGCCTGGGACGTCGACTACTACTGGCACGAGAATCCGGAGCTGAAACGAGGCTCACACGTCTGGATGACCGACTTCGTCGGCTACCTCCCCATGCCGGAAGGCGGCGAGCACGAGGCGTATCTCACCGCCGACTACAACGCCGAGATGATCGAGCACATCGCCCGCTTCCCCCGGATCCGGGACCGGGCGATCTTCGTCGGCAACCCCGACGACATCTACCCCGCGGTCTTCGGGCCCGAGCTGCCCAAGATCCGTGACTGGACCGAGGAGCATTTCGACTTCTCCGGCTACATCACCGGGTTCACCCCGCCCACCGAAGGCGAAATCGAGCAGTGGAGGGCCGAGCTGGGCTATGCCCCCGAGGAGAAGGTGTGCATCGTCACCGTCGGCGGGTCCGGAGTGGGACGCGATCTGCTGGAGAAGGTGATCGCCGCCTTCCCGATGGCGAAGCAGAAGATCCCGGAGCTGAGGATGGTGGCGGTGGCCGGTCCCCGCATCGACCCCGAGAGCCTTCCCGGCCACCCCGGTCTCGAGGTGCTGGGGTACGTGGACAATCTGTACCGGCACCTGTCGGTGTGTGACGTGGCAGTGGTCCAGGGCGGGCTGACCACCACCATGGAGCTGGCCGCGGCCCAGCGCCCCTTCCTCTACTTCCCGTTGCACAACCACTTCGAGCAGAACTTCCACGTGCGCCACCGTCTCGATCAGTACGGCGCGGGCCGGCACATGGACTACCGGGGCACCGACCCCGATCAGGTGGCGGAGGTGATCACCGGCGAGCTCGAACGGCAGGTGCACTACCGACCGGTGGAGACCGATGGGGCGCAGCGGGCGGCTCTCATGATCGCCGAGCTTCTGTAACGGGTTAGGAAAGGAGGCATACACCGGGAACTCTCATTTGGACTCATGATCGGTCGAACGATCGACCAAGCGACCAGAGCAAACAGGAGGAAAACCATGACGACAACGACGAGAAACAGAAACGGAGTCAACGTCGACGGGCTGTTCGGGGCCCTCGACGCGGTCAAGGCCCAGCCCGAGGCGGCCAAGTTTCAATTCCGGGCCAGCAACGAATGGGTGAGCGGCACCCACAGCCGGAGCCGGATCCACGACTTCTTCGGCCTCGGCCAGGAGCTCGCTCATCGTGAGTCACATGCGTACGACGCAGATCACCCGGAGCAGCTTGTGGGAAACGACGCCGCCCCCAGCCCGGTGGAGTTCCTGCTCCATGCGCTGGCCGCCTGCATCACCGCCGGCATCGGGAATGTCGCCGCGGCGCGGGGCATCGACCTGACGCGTGTCGAGTCAACCGTGAGCGGCGACATCGACCTGGTCGGCCTGCTCGGCATCGACCCCACCGTACGCAACGGCTACCAGAACATCGAGATGCGGGTCACCATCGAGGGCGACGCCGGCGCCGAGGACCTGCGCAAGGTCGTGGAGCGGTCGATCGCCCGCTCCGCGGTGTTCGACATGCTGAGCAACGGCACCTCGGTCCAGGTCCGAGTCGACGTCGCATGAGAGGGCCGGAGACTGCGGCCGGGGGCGGCGCGCCCCGGCCGCGCCCGGTCCGGCGCGAGTTTCCCGTCGCTACCGACTATGACGTGATCGTGATCGGGGCCCGGGTGGCCGGTGCCTCGACCGCCATGCTCCTGGCCCGGCGCGGTCATCGGGTGCTGATGGTCGAGAGGGCGACGATGCCATCGGATGTGGTCTCGACCCACGCCATCCTCCGTAGCGGGATCCTTCAGCTCACGCGGTGGGGCGTCATTGATCGTGTGATCGCCGCCGGGACTCCACCGGTTCGGGAGATAACGCTTGGCTTTGGGCCAGAACGCATCCCGATTCGGGTCAAGGCCGAATACGGCATCGACACGCTGTATGGCCCACGCCGCCACATCCTCGACAGCATCCTGGTGGAGGCGGCTCAGGAGTCGGGTGTCGACTTCGCCGACAGAACCCGCATGGTCGACCTCGTGCGAGGTGATCAGGGCCAGTTGGGTGGGATCGTGACCAGCCACCGTGGGCGCGAAGTCGCTGTCTCGAGCCGCATGGTCATCGGCGCCGACGGGGTTTGGTCGCGCACTGCGAGTCTCGTCGAGGCCGGCTCCTACGAGAGTCACCCGGCCACCAACGCCGTCACCTATGCCTACTACCAGGACATAGACGTCCCCGGATTCTGGTTCCAATTCACCCCCGGGGTGAATGCCGGGATCATCCCGACCAACGAAGGGCTTTGCTGTGTGTTCGCCGGGCGAAGCAACGACCGGATGGCCGAGTTCCGTGCCGACTCCGAGACCGAGTTCTACCGGCTGCTCCGACATGCCGGGGCTGACATTGCCGAGCGGGTGTCGGCAGGGTCGCGGGCGAGCCAGTTCCGGGGGACCAAGGGCCTCCCCGGGTT
>JBOGEU010000265.1:0-20416 GCA_050741995.1 Acidimicrobiia bacterium
GACATCAGGTCGCCTGCGGTCTGCAACGAGGTGATGACGAAGTTGGAAGCTGCCGCCGCCCCGGCGTGGTAGGCGGCCCTCGACTCGTCGTCGAGCATGAAAGGCCGCATCCGCAGCGACCGCGCCAGACGCTCGAGCACGGCCCGGGCTCGAGCGTCACCGCCGATGGCGACGAAAGCCCCTGCCAGCGCCTCGGCGCCCCGCTCTGCGTCGGGGAGGGTCTGCAAGGGATGGAAGCCACCTGTTGCCGCCCCGGCGTCGGCAAGGGACTGCAAGGCGGTGACCGGCGTGAAGCCAGAGAGGTGGGCGGCCACCGCAATCGAGCCGCTCACCGTGCTGAGACGCCGAGCCACCTCTTCTATGGCCTCGTCCCTGGTGGCGATGAGCAGGAGATCGGTCGGGGGCAAGGGCTGGTCCCAGCTCAACACAGGGCCGTAGGCGGAGGTGGTAGTCGACCGGGTGAGGACACCTGAGACCTCGTGCCCGGCGCGACCGGCGGCCAGGGCGAGGGAGCCACCGGCCCTTCCCGGGCCGACGACGATCAACTTCAAGGAGCCACCCGCGGCCGACATGGCGGCCGAGGGTAGCGAGTGGGCGATCAGGCTCGGACGGGGTCAGAGCTGGTCGTCTCCGAGTTGGTTGGGAGTGATGACGGGCCAGTTCGAGTCGAGCTCGGACTTCATGGCGACGTAATCGTCACGCCGCTTCCAAAACTTGGTCTTCCAGACCCGGAATCTGCGCTTCTTCGCATCAGGGGGCTCGATGGGCTGGGTCTCGTGATTGGTCCCGGTGCCCCGGACCTCGGGCACGACGAGTGCGTCTGGGTCGTCGGTCATGTGAAGCACCTGGTGGGTGTGGTGCCTCACGGCTCGGTGCTGTTGCTTGCGCTCTCCGCGCGAGGGGCGGCTCTCGTTGTATCCCGGGATTTCCTGGCGATGCTCTCGCGACCGTTTGGCCATCTAGATCGTTCCTCCTGTCCTGGATGCGCTCCTCGAAATCGGTCCAGGCTCAGAGGCGGGTCGCGGCCGCTTCCCATATCCGCCGAACATAGCACGGACCGGAAGATCGGTGGCAGGGTCTATCGGCCCTCTTTGCCATCCGATCTCAAAGGAGGAACGGGATCATGCGCCGGCGAACCCGGCCCCGATAGCCGGTGTAGGCGGGATAGGCGATGCGGAGCCGGCGTTCCTCGTAGTCCGACTTGACCATGAAGAAGGCGAAGAGGCCGATGCTGAGCAGGATCGCCGTCGTGCTGGCGAGAAGCAGCGACGCCCCGAGCGTGGCCAGGCAGAGCGACCCGTACATCGGATGACGGACGTGTGCATAGAGACCGGATTCGATGAGATGGGCGCCCTCAATCGGTTCAGGTAATGCGGAAAGGGCTCGACCCAATGAAAGTGCCGAAGCGACTACGCCCAGGCCACCCACGATCAGCAGCACCCCTCCGACGATCCGCCATCCATCTCCTGGGCCGTCAGAGACAAAGTCGGGCGTCGCCCCGGGGAGCGATCCGTCCATCACCAGGGCGGCGGCGATGCCCAGGAAGAGCAAGAACTGTGCGCCAACCCAATAGCGTCCCGGCGCCGGCCCGTCGTCGACCCACGTGGAAGCGAGACGCTCCACCTCTTGGCCTTCGACCAGGTTCCTGGCCTCAGCCGCGGTCAGCCCCTCGGCGACGACTGCCTCGGGCCAGACATCGCACAGAGGCTCCAGCACGAAACGTCGTTGCGTCGCCCGGGGGTGGGGCACTACGAGATCGGGGGTGTCGATCGTGTCGGCGTCCGTGGTGATGATGTCGAGATCGAGGGTCCGCGGGCCCCAGCGGATCGAACGCTCTCGTCCCCGGCCGGCTTCGATCGACTGCAGCCGGGCCAGGAGATCCTCCGCCGAGAGAGACGAGCTCACGACGACGACCGCATTCAGATAGGGATCCTGATCCGGCCCCCCCACCGGGGCGGTCTCATAGAGGCCGGAGAGCGCCTCGATCTCACCCAGTCCTCCTATCCCGGTGACCGCGGCACGAAGATGGGCCACCCGGTCTCCGAGGTTGGAGCCGAGGGCGATGGCATACCTGGTCATCGCGATCGGTCGACGGTGACAGAGACGTCCTCGAATCCGAGGGGAATCGGCGCATCGGGCTTGTGCACCGTGACTATTGCCCGCTCCACCCTGGGATCTCCGAGGACGAGGGCGGCAACCCGGTCTGCGACCGTCTCTATCAACTGATGGCTCTCATTCGCCACCAGGTCGTGGGCATCGCGAGCCAGCCGCCCGTAGTCCAAGGTGTCGGTGAGATCGTCGGAGGCGCCCGCTGCGGCCAGTCCGAGAAAGACCTCGATATCGAGACGAAAGAGTTGTGGCTCCACCTTCTCGTGGTCGAGCACACCATGACGTGCAACGACCTCGAGGCCTCGCAACTCGATTCGATCGGTCACGAAGCCGCGGACGCAGGGATGAGCGATCGACCCTCAGGCCCCAACGCCCTCCCCAAGATCTGCTGGATCACGGCCAGTGCCAGTATGGGGTCCTTCACCAGGCCGGACACGACCAGGAAACCTCCGAGCAGGCCGCCAACCGTGTCATCGATCGCCTCCCGGTGCACCAATACCCGGGCCTGGCTCTTCCTCGTGGCTTTGGTCAAGGTCGCGAAGAACTCGTCGACCTCCTTGGCGGCGAAGTCGATCCCGATCGGGACCGAGTAGGTTGCGATACCGGCTTCGCGATAGGCAAGCAGGTTCTGGTTCCCGGGGAGCATCGAGACGACGGTGTTGATCCCTGCCTCCTCGACGAGCCACGTGATCTCCTCTTCGCGTCGCACGCGTCGATGTTGAAATCCGGAGCCCCCCACCCGCTCTGAGACGGCCAGACGATCTGTGATGACCCAGGTGAACCCCCGGGGCTTTAGTCCAGCGACCATTCGTCCCATTCCTGGGAATTCACGATAGCCGCGGCCACACGGAGGGCAGCCCTGGACGAGGCTACATCGTGAACCCGAAAAATCCTTGCGCCACGCTCGAAAGCGAGAGCTGTGGTGACCGCGCTCACCCCGTCACGCGACTTCGGATCCCCGATCTCCGCGAGCCTGCCGAGAAAGGACTTGCGCGATGCCCCGAGGACGACGGGAAACCCCAGTCCGGCGAGATCATCCAGATGGTCGATCAGCTCGAGATTGTGCGTCGTCGTCTTCCCGAACCCGATCCCGGGGTCGATCGCGATCGAGGCCGGGGATACTCCCGCCCCGGCCACCGTCCGCGCCCGTTCGGCGAGAAAGCCACTCACCTCGGCCACCACATCGTCATAGACGGGGTTCACCTGCATGGTCCGCGGCGTCCCCTTCATGTGCATCAGGATCACGCCCGCCCCCGACCCCGCCATCACCTCGGCCATCTCGACGGCGGCGGCGGCGGTCACGTCGTTGATGATCTCGGCCCCGGCCTCAATGGCGGCGCGGGCCACCTCCGGCTTCGAGGTGTCGACCGACACCGTGACCCCGGCCGCGGCGAGCTCCTCGATGACGGGTAGCACTCGCTGCATCTCGATGTCGGCCGGCACCGGGTCGGCTCCGGGACGCGTCGACTCGCCACCGACATCAACGGCATGGGCACCCTGCTCGAACATGGCCAGCCCGGCGGCCACGGCATCGGCCTTCTCCAGGTAGAGCCCGCCATCCGAGAACGAATCGGTGGTGACGTTCAGCACGCCGACTAGGGCGCCTCTCGAGACGTCGAGGGTCTTGGTCCGCAGCCTCCACTCGGTGCTCACGGACGTAGAACGTAGAACGTAAAACGCAAAACGGCGAGCGCTGCGAGGCCTTACCGGGTTGTGCCGAACAGAAGTGACATCGCCTCGGCCCGAGTGGCCGGCTGGGACTCCATGATCCCTCGCACCGCCGACGTCACGGTGCTGGCACCCGGCTTCCTCACACCTCGCATCGACATGCAGAGATGCTCCGCCTCGACGACGACCATCACCCCCAGCGGCTGCAGACGATCGGCCAGCGCATCTGCCACCTGGGCCGTCAGACGCTCCTGCATCTGGGGCCGGCGGGCAAACCCTTCGACGAGGCGGGCGAGTTTGGAGAGCCCGGTCACCCGCCCCTGGGGGATGTATGCAACGTGGGCTTGCCCGTGGAAAGGGACGAAATGGTGTTCGCACATCGAATAGAACGGGATCTCCCGCACCATCACGATCTCCTGATAGTGCTCCTCGCCGAAGAAGGCATCGATCACTTCGCTCGGATCGGTGTGGATGCCGTCGAACACCTCGGCGTAGAACTTGGCCACACGCTCCGGGGTGTCGATCAGCCCCTCACGCTCGGGATCCTCGCCGAGGGCCTCGATGATCTCACGAACTGCCTTTTCGATTCGTCCCTGATCGATCTCGCTCATGTGTACAGCCAATAGAAGCGGGGGTGCCTTGTATTCCGCAAGAAGTCGAGGGGGTTGACAATGCTGTCGCTGTGACTGTATTATGACATCATATTGACATCACCACGATGTCCGGCAATTAGGAGATGCCATGATGTTCATTCAAACCCAGGACGGGCTCGAAGCCGAGCTCGGGGAGCGTATTCGCCGTTTGCGAAACACCCGGCGATGCAGCTGAGCCAGGCAGCGATGCGGATGGAGACCGCGGTGGAGGCCCAATTGCGTCTTGTTGATCCCGAGCTGGCGACACTGGGCTCCGAACTGCTCGAAGTCCTTCGCCCCGCGATCAAACAGGCTCTCATGGAAGTCGTCGAGATGGCGGCTCAGGAGGTCAGCGGCCAGCTGGTGGGCCAGAGAGTCGACATCCGCCTCATCGACGGCGATCCCGAGCTCACCGTTCGTCCCGACGAGTCGAGCTTCCCGACACCACCGACACCCCCCTCCCCCGGCGACATCATGGACGCAGAGGCGAGGATCACCCTTCGTCTCCCCGGCTACCTCAAGGACCTGATCGCCGAAGCCGCCGAAGGCGCCGGCGACTCGGTCAACTCCTTCGTCGTCGACGCCCTCCGTTCCAAGGCCTACCAACGGGCGCCCTCCAGCTCGGTGAAGAGGACCATCGACCTGTGATCGAGCAGGATTTCACGGTTGGCGAGCTCCCTGTCGTCAAGGTTGCCATCAGGTCGGGCCGGGTCTCGGTGGAGCCGGGTCGGCCGGGAAGAATCGGCGTCTCCGTGGACACGCCAGACCAGACATACGGGGTTCAGCAACGCGGAGATGTGATCGTCGCCTCCGGTGAGAGAGGCGGGCGCACCTACGTCACGGTGAGCGCCCCGGACACCGTCGATCTCGAGATCTCGACGGCGAGCGGAGACGTGGCCGTCGCCTCACCTGTCGGACGGCTCGAGGTCGCCACCGCAAGTGGGGATGTCTCGTTCGACTCCGTCAAGGAGCTCCATGTCAGGAGTGCCAGCGGCACGGTCCGTGGCAATGAAGTCGAAGGAGAGGCCCGCTGCGTGACCGCATCGGGCGATGTCCGGATCGGGCAGGCTGGGCGTCGTGCCCAGCTGACCACGGCCTCAGGGGACATCACCATCGAGCATGCTCATGGCACCGTCTCCTGTGCCACCCTCTCCGGAGGCATCAGGATCGATGTGCTCAGCGGTGCTCAGCTCAACGCGAAGTCGATGTCAGGCGGCGTGCGCATAGGCATCCCGTCCCGCACCCGTCTCGAGCTCGACGCCAACAGTCTCTCGGGGAGAATCAGGCTGCCCGCTCCCAACCCGAGCCAGGAGCCGCCCGAGCGGGAGACGAGTGTCAAGGTGCGCCTCGTCTCCGGCGACCTCCGTATCGACCGCATCACATGAGTACGTTGGCGGTCACGACTGCCCGCGCCTGAGGCCTCCTTCGCGGGGCACTGCCTCGTCCACGGGGTACGGCTGCGGAAGCCGCTTACCTGAGGTACGCAGCGCCATATATGACGCTAGACCGACATAGAAAGCGTGCCGCTGTGGAAGCGGCGCACCCGCCCGATATTCCGTGTTGCCGTAGCGCCATATTTGGCGCCATGTACCTCAGGTAAGCACCCCGACGAAGACCGTGACCCGCCGTCGAAGCCTTGTGGGCGTCGGCTCTGGCGGGCGTGGACTCGGGCCAGGCTGCCCCGCGTCACCCGGAACGGTCCACTTAGGGCTGCTTCCTTCCGGACCTGACCCGATTCGTGGTGCTCCGCCGCGCGGGACCCGACCTTCAACATCTCGTATCCACCCTCAGCCATCGTCACTCGGCCCCTCGGGCGGGGGATTCAGCCCCGCATGTAGAGGATTTCGGGTTCAGGGCACCCCTAGCGCCCCGCCTATCACGATCGATCAAAGGCTACCGACAGCCGAAATCTAGGGCGAGATGCCGATTTGGCATGGGCTGTTACCTTCCTGCGGCTGATGTCCGAGCGCTATGGGCCCAACTTCGGGAAGATCTTCGCTGCGGCGTTGCTCCAGGAAATCTCCTTCATCCTCATGGTCCATTTCCCGGGCTATCTGGGCGGTCTGGGGATCACCGAGTCGCTGATCGGCACCCTCTATGCCGCGGCTGCCGTGCTTGCCCTCCTCTTCCGACCTGCCCTGGGCCGCATCCTCGACCTCACCCATCGGCGCACGGTCCTCCTGGTCGCCGGGTTGTTGAACGCTGCGGTGCTTCTCGGTCTTGCGCTCACCGGTGCCTGGGGCCCGCTCCTCTGGCTGCTCTTCCTCGCCCAGCGGGTTCTCCAGATCGCACTGTTCACCACGATGCTCACCTACGGGGCGGACTCGCTCCCCTTGGAGCATCGGACTCAGGGTCTGGCTCTGTTCGGTCTCTCGGGGCTGCTCCCGATCGCCGTTGGTGGATTGGCCGGCGACCTGGTCATCGAGAGCTTCGGGTTCGGGGCGTTGTTCATGGTCGCCGCCGGGGCCAGCATCACCTCATGGTTGCTGGTGTGGCGCCTGCCCTTGCTGCCGGTACTCGGCCGGCGTCCCCGACGAGGTTTCTGGCCCGCATTGGCGCAACGCAACCTGCTGCCGATCTGGTGGGTGACTCTCTTCTTCAGCATCGGGATGGAGACCTTGTTCACCTTCGCCCGAACCTATGTCGACGAGCGGGGCATCGGCTCCGCCGGGCTCTTCTTCGGGGTCTACGGAGTGGCGGCAGCCTCGATGCGAATCGCAGGCGGTCGCCATTACGACCGCATCCCGCAACGACCCTTCGTCGTCACCGCCCTGGCTCTCTACGGGGTGAGCTTCGGGCTGATGGCGGTCGCCGGGTCGATACCGGCCTTGGCGGTGGCCGCAGCCGCCGGTGGTCTCGCCCATGGCGCAGTCTTCCCGGTCCTCACCAGCCAGGTGGTGGGCCGGGCCCGCACTGCCGAGAGAGGCTCGGCAGTCGCCATCTTCACCTCGATCTTCGACATCGCACTCCTCGCTTCGGCTCCGGCGGTTGGCAACCTGATCGACGGGTTCAGCTATCGGGTCGCCTTCGGGTCGGTGGCGTTGACCCTTGGTTTCGGCGGGTTGGTATACGCGATTTGGGATCGCCGCCTCGTCGCCGCCTCCGCCGCGGCCTGATTCAGCGCTTCCCGGCGAAGAAATCGGCTAGCAATCGGCGGCACTCCTCAGCGAGGACTCCTTCCACCAGATCCACCCGGTGGTTGAGACGACGGTCCTGCGGGATGTTGTAGAGCGACCAGGCGGCTCCCGCCTTCAGATCCGCGGCTCCGTAGACGACCCGGTCGAGTCGGGCCAGGACCGCCGCTCCGCAGCACATCACACACGGCTCCAGGGTCACCACCAGGGTGTGACCGGTCAGCCGCCAGTCGCCGAGCTCACGGGCACGTGTCGAGATCACCAGCATCTCGGCGTGGGCGGTCGGGTCGGAGAGCTCCTCGCGGCGGTTGCGGTCCACCGCTACCACCTCGCCGGCGTCGTCGAG
Organism: Acidimicrobiia bacterium; assembly: GCA_050741995.1. Classification (GTDB taxonomy): domain Bacteria; phylum Actinomycetota; class Acidimicrobiia; order Spongiisociales; family ZC4RG35; genus JARDZU01. Next base: position 7,890 of record JBOGEU010000265.1, read on the forward strand.
AAGCACCGCCCCGATCGGGACATCACCTCCACCGACCGCGGCTTGGGCGGCTTCGAGGGCCTCGTGCATCAGGGCCTGGTAGATATCGGGCGATATGGGGTGACTCACAGGCGTCGATTATCCTTTGTCTGCCTGCCGGCCCGGCAGGTGTTCCGGAGGGGTCGCATAGTCTGGTCTAGTGCGCGGCACTGGAAATGCCGTTGGGGGTTTACGCTCCCTCGAGGGTTCAAATCCCTCCCCCTCCGCGTGGTCCGTCTCCCGGCCGGACCCATTCCACGTTTTGCTCCGCTCAAGTCGGGGAGCGTAAGACGTATAACGTAAAACGAACGGCGCGATGCGCCGGCACCGGAGGGGTCGCATAGTCCGGTCTAGTGCGCGGCACTCGAAATGCCGTAGGGGGCAGACGCCTCCTCGCGGGTTCGAATCCCTCCCCCTCCGCTCTCGCGTCGTTCGACCAGGCGCGGACCGAGGTGGTGGTCATGAGTAGAGACAGTCACAAACGGCGCCTCGGGATCGTGGTCGTCATCATCGCGGGCTACGCGGTCGTCGAGGTGGTTGCCGCCCTTGCCAGCGGCTCGCTGTCGCTGCTCTCCGACGCCGGTCACATGGGCACCGACGCTCTCGGTCTCGCCATGTCTCTGGCCGCGATGGTTGTTGCCACCACGATGGCACGCCGCGAGCGGCAGACCTTCGGCCTGTTCCGGCTCGAGATCCTGGCCGCGCTCGCCAATGCCCTGCTTCTCACCGCGATTGCGGTGTATGCCATCGTCGAAGGGATTCTGCGTCTGGAACGGAAACCGGAGATCGAGGCCGGTCTGATGCTCTGGGTGGCGGTCGGTGGTCTCGTCGTCAACGTCGTCGGTGTGGTCATCCTGCGGCGAGGGGCGGAGCTCGGCCTCAACCTGGAGGCTGCTTACACCGAAGTGCTCGCCGATCTTCTCGGGTCGATCGGTGTCATCGCCGCCGCCGCCATCCATCTCACGACCGGATGGCCACTGGCGGATCCTCTGGTGGCGATTGCGATCGGGCTCTGGATCCTGCCTCGAGCCGGTCGGCTGGGATGGAAGGCGTTGACGATTCTCACCGAATCGGCTCCGGCTCACGTCGACGTCGAGGGAGTGCGAATCGACCTGGCGGCGGTCCCGGGTGTCCTCGACGTCCACGATCTTCACGTGTGGACGCTCACCTCGGAGATGGAGGTGGCGACGGCGCATCTCGTGGTTGCCGAGGACATCGACGGCCATGCCGTGCTCGACGAGGCGAGCAGCCGGATGAAGAATGGGTTCGGAATCGACCACGCCACCATCCAGGTGGAGCCGGAGAGCCACTCCGAGTGCATCGAGCAGACCTGGTAGCGCCCGTGGGTCTGCAGACGGCGGCGGTTTAACGTTGGAAGACGGCGTGAGCCCCTGGAGGGGTGTCCGAGTGGTCTAAGGAGACGGTCTTGAAAACCGTTGGGCTCGCAAGAGCCTCGTGGGTTCGAATCCCACCCCCTCCGCCGCCAGGCTCGCCGACAGCAAGCTCGGCATCAGACGGGTCGTGATGCGGATCGTCTTCTAGAGATCGACGGGCCGGGAAAGGCTGTAACCCTGGGCCCATTCGACACCGACCGAGGTCAGCACGCTGAGGTCCGCCACCCGTTCCACTCGCTCTGCGATCAGGGTGATCCCCGCTTCCTGGCACCAGGCCGATCCCTCGGCGAGGTTGAAGCGGGCCATCGGGCTCTCGGCGAGCCCGGGGAGCACGTCGACCTTGATGCAGTCGGGCCTCAGCTCGGAGAGGATCGGGCGCAGGATGTGGAGGTCCTCCAGAGGGACATCGTCGATGGCCGCGCCGGCGCTGGCCTTTCGGATGAGATGGAACATCTCGTCGGCTCGAGAGTCGCGCGCCGCCGAGTAGGGAAGGTCGATGATGAGGCGGTCCTGGAGGTTGCGCGGGATGATCTCGACCAGATCGGGAACACAGTCGAGCGAGGCGTTGACACAGAGGAACGCCTGTTCGGGTACCCGTACCAGCGACCTGATGGCAGCCCGAACGGCAGCCAGGTCGAGGTCGCGCCCCAGATCCAGCTCACGACCGACACGAAACCAGAGCCCGAGCGGGATCCGGGGGGCAACGGGGAACCGGGACAGGGCCTCGAAACCGCGAGCTATAGGTAGCCCGTGTGTGATCCGATATATCGGTTGGAAGAGGGTCTTGATGTCTCCCTCGGAGATGATGCGTGGAAGCTCATGTTCAACAGTCCGTTCCCATTCCCAGTATCGGGCCAGTGCCATGAGGTCGCTCTGGGAGGCTCTCGCGTGATGCGGGGAATCGAGGACCTTGCTCACTCTCCGGTAATCGACAGTGCCCGCGAGAAACTTGAGTCTCCAGGGGCGCGACGGAACCACCGGGACCGCAAATCGGACTCGTTTCGACATGCTGCGACAGGAGAGACGGGTAGCACAGGGGCCGCAAGACCTATCCCCATGTGAGCCAACGGCGCCGATCAACAGGAAGTGTCCATGTTTCAAGTGAATTCCGGCCGTAAGACCCAGGAACGGGATCTGGCGGCCGAGCTGGAGAGGGAACGTGATCTGCGCCGTCAAAAGGACGCCTTTCTCGAGGCTGCCTCGCACCACATCAACAATCCCCTGGCGGCTGTGGTCGGCTTCTCCGAGCTGCTCCGGGACCGGTCACGGGACTTCAACGCCGGGGTCCGCAACGAGATCATCGAGCTGTTGGCCCTTCAGGCGAACGAGACAGCTCATGTGGTCAATGACCTGCTGATCGCTGCCCGGGTCGACCTCGACGACATGGAGCTCGAGTCTTCGGTGGTGGACTTGCGTGCCGTGGTCGAGAACGCCACCCACGAATGGGCCAGCAACCAGCGGGCACGTCTCACGGTCGCCGGCAATGCCGTAGCCCGCGCCGATGGCCACTGGGTGACCCAGATAGTGCGCAACCTGCTCAGGAATGCGGCCGCGTTCGGGGGCGGCAACATCTGGGTGAAGATCAGCGAGGGCTACAACAAGGTGGTAGTCGACGTGGTCGACGATGGCGATGGTGTCGCGCCCGAGGACGTCGACCGGATCTTCGAGCCTTACAACTCGGGGCGCCAGGCCGATCGTCTGACCCCCTCCCTCGGTCTCGGCCTCTCCGTCGCCCGACGGCTGGCCAGGGCGATGGGAGGTGACGTCCGATACACCCGTGAGGACGACCAGACCATCTTCGAGCTGTCGCTTCCCAGGATCGGCTTCGAGTTCGACTCCTTCTCCAGTGTCCCCGATGTGGTCATCGATCCGCTTGCCGGGCGTCCCACCAAAGAGGCCATAACCGAGGTGCTCGCCTCCGACGGCCCCGACATGGTCTATCAGCAGATCGTGGACATGCGCGCCCATCGCATCGGCGAGGATCGTGTGGTCGGATACGAGGGACTGGCACGCTTTCCTTATGCCTCCCCTCCGGAATGGTTCGAAGTGGCCGGCTCATCGGGACTCCGCCTCGACCTGGAGCTGGCGGCGATGCGCTCGGCGATCGAGGGCTTCGCCCCTTCTAACCACGACGGCTTTCTCGCTCTGAACCTCTCCGATGCCAGCCTCACCTCGTCGAATCTGGCCGACGCCCTCTCCGGGCTGGACCCGGGCCGGATCGTGCTCGAGCTTTCAGAGGTGGCATTGATCAAGAGCTACGAGGTGACCAAGAGATTCGTCGACGCGCTGCGTGACAGGGGGATCAGGCTGGCGGTAGACGACGTGGGCGCCGGTGAGATCGATCTGTGGCACATCCTCCGTCTCGAGCCCGCAGTGATCAAGGTCGACATGAGCCTGGTCCGCGACATCGACCACACACCTCGCAACCGGGCATTGATACGTGGTATCTCCGCCATGGCCCAGGACCTGGGGATGATGGTGGTGGCCGAGGGCATCGAGGCGCCCGAGGAGGAAGATCAGCTTCTCGAGCTCGGGGTCCAGTACGGGCAGGGCTACCTCTTCGGCAAGCCTCGCCCCCTCAAGTGGAAGACCAAGGTCCTCTCCGACGAGTGACCCTCCCTCGTGGGGGCGCCCCGATTGCCGGGCGCAGCCGTGTCATCCCAACCACCCGTCACGTTTAACGTATGACAGTGGTGCCCATCCCGGCACCCTGGAGAGGTGGCCGAGTGGTCGAAGGCGCTCGCCTGCTAAGCGAGTAGGGGGTGTAAAACCTCCTCGAGGGTTCAAATCCCTCCCTCTCCGCAATCTGCTCCGCTCCCCGCGTGGTTCTCGCCCATCAACGTCAGTGGCCAGAGCACTAGCCGGCCTTCTTCGATTCGATCCAGCTCTCCACGATCTCTGCCAGCAGGGGCAGTGTCATCGCCCCGCTGGTGAGCAGGGTGTCGTGGAAGCCCTTGATGTCGAAACCACTCCCAAGCCGGTTCTCGGCATCCGCACGCAGCCGCAGGATCTCGAGCTGACCCATCTTGTAGGAGAGGGCCTGGCCCGGCATCCCGATGTAACGGTCGACCTCCTGTTCGACGGTGAGCCGCCCGATCGGGGTCCATTCGAGGAGCCAGTCGATAGCCCTGCCCCGGGACCAGCCCAGGGCATGCATCCCGGTGTCGACGACGAGACGGCCCGCCCGCCAGGCATCGGCGGTGAGCATCCCGAGGCGGTCGACGTCCCCCGAATACAGACCCATCTCGTCGGCGAGACGCTCGGCGTAGAGGCCCCATCCCTCGGTATGTGCGTAGACCTGGGTGTAGCGGCGGAAGGTGGGGATGCCTTCGAGCTCGCTGGCCAGGGAGCGGTCGAAGTGATGCCCGGGGATCGCCTCGTGGAAGTGGGTCGATTCGTATTCGAAGCGGTCCCGCTCCTCGGGCTTGTAGGTGTTGAGGAAGTAGGTCCCCTCCCGGGAGTGGTCCGGCGGAGGCTGCATGTAATAGGCCGGAGGCATGGCGGGAGCCATCGAAGCCGGAACCGGGACCACCTGGCACGGGGTGGCCGGCCGGGCCCCGAACCACTCGTCCACCGCCGCCCAGGCGCGGGTGATGGTGGCACGGGCGTGCTCCAGCATCTCCTCCTCGGAGGTGAACCGGAAGACAGGATCGGCATGCAGCCTCTCGAAGATCTCCTCCATGTTGTCCAGACCCAGCGCCCGCTCACCGATCGCGGTCCACTGCTCGGGGAGGATGTGGGTGGCCCATTCCATCCCGACCTGGTGGATCTCCTCGGCCCTTCTGGAGAGCTGGATGTATTTGTGGATGAGATGGCGGTATATGTCCTCCCCGTTGGTCATCCAGACCAAGCCTGACTTCTCCGAGGGCCGGGCCTGCGGGGCGACATGCTCCACAAGTCCGTCTCTGAAGATGGCGAAGGACGGCTTGATCACTTCCGCCACCAGCCGCTCGGCGCGCTCACGCCACGCCTGCTGGTCCGCGCCTGGGGGAAGCTGGAGCTCGAGGAATGGGTCGGTGTCGAGTGACGAGGCCAGATAGCCGTCGAGCTGGCCGACCACCCGGTCGAGGGCGGCCCGGGCCGGGGTCATCCCCTCCATGGCGTTGGCCCGGATCAGAGCCAGGGCGCTGGCGAGATACGTCCCCACCTTGGCGTATCGGGAGAGCAGCGCCTCGGCCTGCTCGGGATCGGTGACGGTGTTCTGTTGGGTGTCGGAGAGGAGCCGGGTGTGCGGGCCGAGGTACGGGTCGAGGGCGGCCACCATGAACTTGTCCTCTAGCTCCTCTGCCCAGACTCCGGCCTCATGGATGAGAAGGTCACGTGTGATCCGGTCCTGGAGGTCGAGCCCGGCCGGGTCGATGGCCTCGGCGCCGGCCCTCACCTCGATGAAGGCATCCGAGATCTTCCCTATCCATTCTTCGTTGTAAGTGGGCAACTGGTCGTCGAACCGGTGCTCGCCGCGGGTGGTGGCGATGGTCGGCTTGTACTCGGAGAACGTGAGCCAGAAAAGGTCGGCGAGGTCGGCGAGGGGTTGGGGGTCGGGCAGCTCGTCCATGGTCATGGCACCGTACCGAACCAGACTTCGTCGCGGTGCCGCAGTTTGGAAAGTCGGCCCTCGGGTAAACCCGGAAGGGCCCCTATGCGTTTAGATGACTAGGAATCGATCAGGGGTGATATCCATTCGACGCAGTATTCGTTTCGTCGCGACGATCGCAGTGCTTGCCCTCGTCTCGTGCGGCGGTGCCACCGTCCAGCCACCCGCTGGCACCGGAGCCACATTCCCGGACGACGTCAGCACCAGCACCACGATCACGACCACCACCACCACCACCACGGCTTCCCCGACCACCACGACTCCGTCGACCACGACCAGGGAGGCCGAGCCTCTCACCGAAGCTGTCGCGCTGTTTGGAGACTGGGTCGCCGCTCTGGCCGAAGGAGAGACCGAGCGTGCCTGGGACCTGATGGCGCCCTCCTCCCAGCTCGCCTTCGGCTCATATGAGAGGTTCTTTGAGATGAGGACCGGGTTTGCCGAGGGCTGGGGGTCATGGGTGGCAGTCGAGGACCCGTCCTACTCCCTCGAAGAGGACGAGGCCGGTCGCACCCTTCTCATCGCGGGCGGGACGATTCACCCGGAGGGCAACACCGAGCACCGCGAAGTCGGCGTTCCGCTGGTCGAGGAGGACGGCGCATTGCTCTTGTCTCCCTTCGAGGAGTTCGGCAATGTCGCCGAAGGCCTCGAGGAGGAAGCATCGGGAGTGGATCACCCTGCGGTCCCTGAAGACTCCGGAGATGGGCGTCGCATCGTCTACTCCAACTCCGGGCAGCGAGTGTGGCTGGTCGAAGCCGACGGCACCGTGGCCGACACCTACCTCGTGTCGGGTAAGCAAGGTGTGCCCGCTCCCGGCAGCTATGAGGTCTTCTCGAAGTCAGAGGTCGCCTTCGCCGGCCACGACGACATCACCATGAGCCACATGGTCCGCTTCGCCCACGGGCAGACTCTCGACATCGGGTTCCATGCCATCCCCAACGACGGCAACGGCCGGCCCATCCAAACCGAAGAGGAGCTCGGCGACTACCGCAGCGCGGGTTGTGTCAGGCAGAGCCCAGGGCACGCCGCCGCCTTGTTCGAATGGGCCGACAGCGGGACGCCGGTGGTGGTGCTGCCGTGAGGAGACCGGGCCGAGGCGAGTCGGAGGTCGGTCGGTCCAGGATGCGACTGTCATCTCAACAGTTGGTGCTCCATGGCGTAGACCGTGGCTCCGGCACGAGTCGAGACCCCGATCTTGGCGTAGATGTTCTCTACATGCCGGCCGACGGTCTTCGGAGAGATGAAAAGCTCTTCGCCCACTCTGCGGTTTGTGTGACCCCTGGCGAGAAGACGTAGGACATCCAACTCGCGATCGGTGAGGTCACCTCGTTGGGCCGGTCGAGCCGGTGCAGCCTGTCCACCAGCGGCCTCGATCACCCAGCGCACCGCTTCCGTATCGAGACGACCCTGGCCCGCCTCGGTCTCGAGCAACTCACCCGCTTGGTCGAGGTCGAGCGCCGGTCGATGAGGCCGCTCGGAGATGAGCGCCGCCAGCATGTCGGCCGCGGCGAGGATGCGAACGGCGCCCGAGGTGTGGGCGCCCCTCGACTGACGGTGGTACCCGGAGCCGTCGAGCCGCTCGTGGTGGCTCGAAGCCAACTCGGCGAGCTCGGCCAGCGGCGCGGATCTGGAGAGGATGCGGCCGGTCAGGTAGGGGTGAAGCCTCACCTTCTCCCATTCGGCGGTGGCCAAGGGTCCCGGTTTGTCCCAGATGCCGTTCTCGATCCCGACCCTGCCCAGGTCGTGGACCAGCGCAGCCAGTCTCAGGTCTCGGCGTTCCGACCCGGTCAGTGATGAGCGACGTGCTGCCCCCTCCGCGAGGTCGGCCACCAGTGGCGAATGCCCACGGGTCCATGGCGACTTGAGATCGACGAAATCGGCGACAGCGGTGAGGGCCCGATCCAGGTCGTCGACGATCGCCATGGGGCCGGGCCCGGCTTCGATCACCTCCTGCCATTCGACTTCCCGATGTGGGGGTTGGAGACGGATGAACAGGTCCACGATGGCGGGGTCGTAGGCCTTGCCCCGTCGCCGGCGCAGTGTGCCGACGACGTCTCCGTCCATGCGGGCAAGTAGATCGGCGTCACGGGCCACGATCCCGATCCTGACCTCCAGGGGGATCTCCTCGCCGGCCAGCCCCTGCGGCGCACCCTTGCCGTCCCATCGCTCGTAGGCGCTTCCCAGTGCGGCGATGACAGGCTCGTCGAGTCCGAGACGCCGGGCCAGCATCGCCCCGACCTCACAGTGGGCCGAGAGGCTCTCGTCGACCTGCCCGGGCTCGGCGAGGGCGGCTGCGACCAATTTCACTCGACGCGGAAATGGTTGCCCGGCAGCGACAGATCCGATCGTCGCTATCAGCCGTTCGCCCGGTTCGCCCATGAACGACGAGGCGAATGTGGACATGAAGGAGATCTCGTCACCGCCGACCATGCGTGCGGTGTGTGCCGCATCCGATGTGCAGCCGAGGAAGCGAAGCAACGTCACCTGCTGGACGTGGTGGACCTGCTCGGGCCGACACCCCATCTCCCGAGACAGAGCCACCGCGAGGTGGCTGGTGCTCAACCCATGACCCAAGGGCTGACCGGTGCCGAGATCGGTGGCGAGCGACAGCGACGCCAGCAGCTCCGTCACCTGGAGCTTCGCGTCTGCGAGGGCCATGCATCGACCCTAATGCCCCGACCACTGACGTTTGCCGCGTTCAGGACGGCCTTGAACATCGCCACGTCAGTGGCCAGAGAATTGGTGGCCGATTCCGCCCGGCTGGGCGAACGTCAGCCGGTGTCGAGAACGGGCGAGTGGGCACCCGGTGCAGGGGCCAGAGCCGCGGAACGCCGGGCTGCCGGGGACAGGGCCCCGAACCAGACTCCGGCCATCACCAGGAGGGCGCCGACGACCCCGTAGACGGTGATCGCCTCGTCGGCGAGCCAGGCGCCGAGCAGCATCGTCACCACCGGGAACAGGACGAACATATAGGACGTGGCGGAGGCGGTCCAGTGCCGCACCACGAGCAGGATGAGGACGAACAGCCCGACCGAGCCCAGTGTCACCAGGTAGACGAGAGACCAAACGACTTCGGGCAGCCGGGGGACCGCCCACGTCTCACCGGCGATGGCCGACATCGCAAGCAGGGACATGGCGCCGATGAGCATCCCCACCGCATTGGTCATCGCCGGATGATTGCCCGAGACCTTCTTGCTGACGATGACACTCTCCCCGATGCAAATCGCAGCACCCAGCATCGCCGCCAAGGCTGACGGGGGCAGCGTCATCTCACCGGGCCCCATGGTCATCCACAGGATTCCGGCCAACGCCAGCACCGAACCCGTCATCGCCCTTGCTCTGAATCGCTCCAGTCGTTGCGCCGATGCCAGCAGCACGGTCACCAAGGGGACTACAGCCAACACCACGGTGGCAACCCCTGCCGTGACCCGAACCAGGGCCCAGTACATCAGGGCATAGGAGAGGGCGAATCCGAGCTCGCCATAGACGACGGTGAGAAGCAGCTGCCGTCCCCGGGGCCAGGTCAATCGGAGCGCCAACGAGATGATCACGAAAAGCATCGCCGCCAGGGAGAAACGCAGACCGGCACCCCAGAAGGGATCGAGCTCCCGATTGCTGAACCGCACTGCGAGGAAATTGGCCCCTCCCAGAGTCACTGCCGCGGCGAATGTGGCTGACACGAGTCCCGGTCTTATCGCCGTTTCCATTCCATACCTCCCAACTGCTCGGGTAGACGCCACTATGCCCGGTCAACCCCGAGCGCGCATCGGGTGAACACCCCATTTCGCCATTCATCCCAGCTGGCACCCACCCGACTCAGGGACACCTTCTGGTGGCATTATTCAGCCGTGACCAGCTCGGAGACCGTGACCCGACTCGAGGTTGCGCACAACGCTCTCAACAACGCCCGGTGGGGGGAGGCTCGCGACGCCTACCTGGCCGCCCTCGCCGTCGCCAGGACGCCCGAGGCGATGGACGGGCTGGGCCGGGCGCAGTGGTGGTTGGGAGAGACCGAGAGCTCCATCGCCTCCCGGGTCAGTGCCTACACCTCGTATCGGCGGTCGGGGCGTCTCGGCGAGGCTGCCCGGATCGCCATCTGGCTGTCGTTGGAGTACGCCGCCACTCCGGGGCGTGAGGCGCTGGCCGCGGGATGGATGCGACGTGCCGGGCGGATGCTCGAAGAGACGCCACGGTCTGCAGTGCACGGATGGCTGGCTTTGTCACGCAGTAGCGCCGAAGGTGATCCGGTGCGGGTGGCCGCCCTGGCCGAGGACGCCCTGGCGGCAAGCCGGCGATTCGGCGATGCTGATCTCGAGATCCGAGCCCTGGCACGTTTGGGTCTTGCCCACGTGTCGTCGGGTCGCATCGATGAGGGAATGGGGTTACTCGACGAGGCGATGGCGGCGGCGGCGGCAGCCGAGGGAGACAGGCCAGAAACCTTTGCCGAGACCTGTTGTGACATGGTGGCTGCATGTGAGGCCACGCTCGACGGGAGACGACTCGAGCAGTGGGGCAAGGTAGCCGAGCGATTCCTCGAGGTGCGGCTCCACGCCCCGCTCCTCGCCTTCTGCGGGGCCTGCTGCGCCGGGGTTTTCGCCGCCCGGGGCGACCTCGGCGGGGCAGAGCAGTGGCTGACCTGGGCCATCGACAGGTTGGAACAAAGCGGGCACGAGTCCCGGTGTGTCGACCCCAAGGCCAAGTTGGCCGAGATCAGATTGGAACAGGGCCGCTTCGAAGAAGCTCAACGCCTGCTCGTCGGGATCGAACGCAGGCCGGAGGCGATCCGCCCGGCCGTCAACCTGCATCTTGCTCGAGGCGAGACTGGCGCTGCGGTCTCGGTGCTGCATCGACGGCTGGCAAAGATCGGAGCCGATTCGGTGGGCGCCATCCCGATCCTCGGGCTGCTGGTGCCGGTACAAATCGAACGTGGTGATCTGATCGGGGCTGCCGAGTCCGCAGCCGGAATCGTCCATCTGGCCGAACTGACAGGGAGCGATCGCCATCGTGCCGAAGGCGAGCTCGCCGTGGGAAGGGTCGCAATGGCGCAGGGGGATCCAGTGCGCGCGGCATCCGCCCTCGCCGCCGCGTTGGAAGGCTTCGATCGCGCCAGGATGCCACTCGATGCCGCCCGTGCCCGTCTCGATCTCGCCCGGGCACTCGCCCCCGATCAGCCTGAGCTGGCGGTCGTCGAGGCCCGGGCAGCAGCCACCGCTTTCCAAAAAGCGGGGGCGATGCGTCGTGCGGACGAGGCAGATGCTTTGCTTCGCTCGCTCGGAGCGAGAGGGAGAGTCGGCCCCAAGGGCAGCGGTCGTCTCACCAAACGGGAAGAAGAGGTGCTCCAATTGCTGACCGAAGGCCTGACCAACGTCGAGATCGGGGAGCGTCTCTTCATAGCTCCGAAGACGGTTGTCAACCATGTCAGCAACGTGCTCATGAAGCTGAATCTGAGAAGCCGGACCGAAGCCGCGGCCTATGCCCTGCGCCGCGGCTCCGGCCGTTGACGGGAATCGATCACCCGGCCGGCTCCTCCATTGGGAGCAAGCCGAGCTGAGCCATCATCCCGAAGACATCGGGCGCCGCCCAGGTCTCGGCGATCTTGCCGTTCTCGATCCGGAAGATGTCGATCTCTTGGATCGATATCCTCCGTCCCGTGGCCGGGGCACCCATGAACTCCCCACCATGGGTACCAGTCACCGTCAGTCGCGCCACCACCTCGTCGCCCTCGGCGACGAGGTCCTCGATCGCCACCGACGCATCGGGGAAGGCACTCAACCAGTACGTGACCTCGGCTCGAACACCTTCGGGGCCTTGATTGGTGGAACTGTTGTTCACGAAATCGGCGGGCACCAGATCGGCGACCCCGTCCACATCGTGCCGGCTCAATGCCTCGCACCAGCTTCGAACCAAGGCCTTGTTGTCCTGTGACATGACACTCCTTTCGTGACCCGGGTTGGGTCTCCGACCTGACGATGCCGGATGCCGGCTCGATGAGCATGAGGAGAAACTCCCAATTTCGAAGGGCGAGATCGCGGCGGAGAGCCGAGCCCTGGACAGTGCCCTTCGGGGAGGGGTAGCTTCGGAGCTTGTTGGCAAACGATTGCGAACTGACAACTGGACCGGCGACGGGAGATGTCGATGGGTGACAAGCAACGAATCAGCTATGTGGCGCTGGAGGACATGACACCTGAGATGCGCGCCGAGATGGAACGCTGCGCCCGGGAGGGCACGCCACGACCCGAGAGCTCGGCGATCCGCGCCCATGTTCCGGCGGCGTTCTGGTTCTTCGCCAACAGCTGGAGAGATCTGTTCCGGGAAGGGATCCTCGACCACAGCATCAAGGAACTGTGCCGGGTCTACATCTCGAGATCCGTCAAGTGTGAGTACTGCGGGAACCAACGTTCCGAGAAGGGTCGAGCCGCCGGGCTGCACGAGGGTCAGTACGACGATCTGCTCAACTTCGAGAGCTCCTCCGTGTATGACGATCGGCAGAAGGCGGCCCTGGCCTACGCCGAGGCCATCGCCTG
>JBOGEU010000266.1:0-1715 GCA_050741995.1 Acidimicrobiia bacterium
TCCGAGGATGATCCCGGCGAGCAATGCCCCGGTGACACTCCCCAGTCCCCCGACCACGGTGACGATGAGGGCGTAGACGGGGATGCCGAACCCGGCCGACACGGTTACCGGCCGCACCATCGACTGGGTCACCGCCACCAGAGCGGCGAGGAGACCGCTGAGAGCCAGGATGATGCGGAGCATGCGTTGGGGGTCGATCCCCACCAGACGGGCCCCCTCCTCGTCCTCGATCACCGAGCGGACCGCCCGGCCCAGGGTGGTCCCCCGGAAGAATGCGAAGAGTGCGCCGAGAGCGACCAGGGTTATGCCCGAGGCCACGATGCTGCCCCGCCGCATGGGGACCCCCAGGACCTCGATCGGCCCCCCACCGATGCGCAGGGTGAGCCCCAGCGTCGGATAACGCCAGGTGAGGTATCCATCCACGATGAAGGCCACGCCGAGCGTGAGGAGCAGGCTGAGCAGGACCCGCGCCTCACCTTGGACACGGTAGATGGGGCGGAGGATGGTCTGGTCGAAGATCAACCCGAGCACGACACCGACTGCCAGCCCGATACCAACCGCGGCCAGGGTGGGCACCCCGGCGTCGATGGCGAAGAGGGTGGCGATGGCGGAAATCACAGCCATCTGGCCATAGGCCAGGTTGAGCACACCACCGAGCCCGTACACCAGGGTGAGCCCGGCGGCGAGAAGACCGAACTGAAGCCCGAGGACGATCCCGTCGAGGATGCTGGCGATCACGTCACACCCAGGTAGGAGCGCCGGACTCCCGGGTTCTTCGCCAGCGCTTCGGAGCTTCCCTCCAGTTCGATCATCCCGTTCTCCAGCACGTAGCCCCGGTCGCTGAAAGCCATCGCCAGCGGCACCTGCTGCTCGGCGACGAGCACGGTCAACCCTCGCCCCCGGAGCACACCCAGCGCCCGGTAGGCCTCTGCGGCGAGCTTCGGGGCCAGCCCGGTGGTCGGCTCGTCGAGCACCAGGAGACGAGGCTTGGCCATCAGGGCCCGGCCCATCGCCAGCATCTGCTGCTCGCCTCCGCTCATCGTGCCGGCGTGTTGGCGACGACGCTCGGCGAGGCGAGGAAAGAGATCCATGACCAGGTCGACCGTCTCGGGGTCGGGTCGGTCGGGGTAGGCCCCGAGGTAGAGGTTCTCCTGAACGGTCATCCTGGGGAAAAGGTGGCGCTCGGCGGGAACGAAGCTGATGCCGAGACGGGCGATGCGTTGCGCCGGCATCGAGACGATATCCGAGCCTTCGAACCGGACTGTGCCCGAAGAAGGCGTCAGGAGCCCGAGCAGGCTGCGGAACAACGTCGTCTTCCCGGCGCCGTTCGATCCGATGATCATGACGGCCTCACCCGCCTCGACGTGGAAGTCGACGTCCCGGATGACGTCGCCGCCCTGGTACCCGGCGGCGAGTCCAGTCACCTCAAGCATCCCCAGGGACCCCCGTTCCCAGGTAGGCCTCGATGACCCCTTCGTTGCGCATCACCATTTCGACAGGGCCATCGGCCAGCACCCGACCGAAGTCGAGGACGACGACTCGCTCCGCCAGCTGCATCACCGCCTGCATGACGTGCTCGACCCAGACCACCGTCACCCCGAACTGGTCACGTATCGTTCGCACCATCTCTATCGACGATGCCAGTTCGGCGTCGTTCAGCCCCGCCATGACTTCGTCGAGGAGGAGGAGCTTGGGGCGGCCGGACAGGGCCCGAG
>JBOGEU010000267.1:0-2468 GCA_050741995.1 Acidimicrobiia bacterium
ACGTCCCCCCGATATCGACTGCAACCCTCAGCTGTCTCAAGGACAATGGTCCTTTCCCTCGACTGGCGCGAGAACCTTAGCGTTAAGATATCTCGCCCAACCCCACAGGAGAAACGGTTGACCGGGAAAGAATCAGGGCAGCGTGAGCCCACACTCGCCGTCAACCTGACCGGCTCACTCGCGGTGGTGACCGGCAGCAGCCGGGGGATCGGGAGGGACATCGCGGTGACACTCGCCCAGGCGGGAGCCGACATCGTCGCCGTCGCCCGCTCCGAGGCGGCACTGAACCAACTCGGTGAGGAGCTGGCACCCACCGGGTCCCGGTTCCTCGCCGTGGCATCGGACCTGGCGTTGGCCGGCGGCCCGGGAGCGGTTGCCGCAAGGGTGCTGGAGGAGGCAGGCACGCCTGACATCCTGGTCAATGCAGCCGGGACCATCGTCCGGGTAGATCCCCCCGACATCGACCCCGCTCAGTTCGACGCCGTCTTCGCCCTCAACGTGCGGGCCCCCCTCCTGCTCAGCCAGGCGCTAGCAGTGGGGATGACCGAAGCCGGAGGTGGCGCCATAGTCAACATCACCTCGCTGGCGGCCGAAGTGGTCACCAAGGCATCGGTTGTCTATCAGGCTTCCAAGGCGGCGGTGGTGCAGATGACCCGGGCCCTGGCAATGCGCTGGGGGCCCACGGTGCGGGTCAACGCGGTGGGCCCGGGGTATGTGGAGACGGATCTGAACCGTGACTGGCTCTCCAATGAGGAGAACCGGCGCTACGTGATCGATCACACGGCGATGCGCCGGCTCGGCGAGACACGGGATGTCGCCGGAGTGGTGGCGTTCCTCGCCTCTCCCCTGGCCTCTTACATCACCGGGCAGCACATCATCGTGGACGGTGGCTGGGGGACGCCCTGGTGACGGGTCGCTAGTGCTCCGGCTCGTAGTCCCGTGCCTGTAGCGCCGAGTCATCGGCGTTCCTGGCAAGGACGCAGGACGAAGGCGCACCCGGTGCAGTGCGTCGAGGACGAGGACGCAGCCAGGGGCGTCGAGGGCCGGCGGGACACGTGCGAGACTTGCGGGTCGGTGCACTAGATGGGCTTCATCCTTGGTATTGCGGCTGCGGCTGCCTTCGGCGGGGCAGCCGTCCTCACCCGGATCGGGATGCGACACCGGAGCAACGACGACGGTGTCTTGATGTCGATCATGGTCAACGTCGTGGTGCTGGGGATAGTCGTCGCATTCGCCCCGATCCCGAAGTTCGACTCCCGGGGGATCCTGGCCTTCATCGCCGCAGGCATCCTGGGGACATTCCTCGGACGCAGCTCCAATCTGCGGGCGGTGAGGATCATCGGGCCCGCCCGGGCCAATGCCTTCCTCAGCACCGCCCCACTGGTCAGCGGCCTCGGTGGATGGATCATCCTCGGAGAGAGCGTTGGCATCGGAGCAGCCGTCGGAGGTGTCATCGTGCTGGCAGGGCTCCGCATCGTGATGCGGAACCCGGGCAGGGCCGGTGTCATCGTGCCCGAGTCGGTGCCGTTGACGGATCTGGAGACGCCGACCGATCCGGTGCCGGCGCACTCCAGGCTGTCGGGTTACATCTTCGCCACGGCCGGGGCCTGCTTCTTCGGCATGGCCTTCGTGATGCGAAAGCTGGGCATCGTCTGGTTCCCCAGCGCCATCGTCGGCGCTTTCCTCGGTGCGGTCTCGGCCCTGGTCGTGGTCGCCACGATCGACAGCTATCGGGGACGGATAGGGCGCCGATGGCAGGAGAACGTGCGATCGATCCCATGGTGGTTCGTCGCCGCCGGAGTCGCGACGAGCGTTGCCCTCCTCCTCCAGTTCGCCGCTTACTTCGATTTGCCGGCGTGGACGGTGAGCTTGCTTCAGGGAACCCAGATCATGTGGACCCTGCTCTGGAGCTATGTGGGGCTCAGGGAGGAGGAGCACCTGACGATGCGCCTGTTCTGGGGTGTCCTGCTGGTGGTCATCGGGGTCTCGATCGTCGCTCTTCAGGTTTGACTCCAGGCGAGACACCGGCGAAAGCCCGGGGCTCCGTGAGCCCCGGGCTTTGCTCGGTTGCTATGGGATCAGTCTCCGAGGATGGTGTGCACGCCTCCCGGGTTCTCTGTGATGAGAATCCCCTGCTCGGCGGTGAGGTCGACCCAGGCCTCTGCCCCGGCGACGACCTCCTCACCCCATTCGTTGGCGAACAACGGGATCTCGGTGACCTGCTCGGCGATGAGGGCAAGCACTTCAGGATTGTCCTGCGCCAGGGCCTCGGCGAACACGCCCTGGGTGATCCGGGTCGGATCCTCGTTGATCCATGCTATGGCGTCGTCCCAGGCCGCTATCACCTGCAATGCCAGGTCCTCGTTCTCGGCCAGCCAGTCGTCATAGGCGGTCATCGCCGACAAGTGGTTGACCAGCCCGGTGTCCTGCTCGGCCAGGTACTGGTTGAGTGGTCCCAGGAGGCAGCG
>JBOGEU010000268.1:0-2282 GCA_050741995.1 Acidimicrobiia bacterium
CGTCGACCTCGCCCATCTCCAACAGCCGCTCCACGAACCTCCGTAGGCGGAATCTGTCCAAATCCATGCCGTGCATCCCGGGCCTGCTCATTGCTGCGAGCCGGCGAGGGCCGAGACTTGCTCGACGATCTGGCGCGCCCTCATCACCGTCCCGTACTTCGCATTGATGTCGAACAGATTGGCGAGGTGAGGATGGCGGGCCCGGTCGAATGTGGCGTCCTCGGCGACGATGACCCGGAACCCGGCGGAGAAGGCATCGGCGGCCGAGGCACGCACGCAGCCCGACGTTGAGCCTCCGCAGAGGACCACCGTCTCGACGCTGTTGAGACGCAGGTAGGTATCGAGGATGGTCCCGTAGAACGCGCTGGCCCGCGCCTTCTCGCAGATCCATTCGGAATCGAGCGGCTTGACCTGCTCCAGGAATGTGTTGCCTGCGGCGACACGATCGTCTTTCGCCCGCTTGGTGGCGCCGCGCAGTGCCGACTGACCGGAGGTGTCGAGACGAGTGAAGACGACCGGCAACCCGGCTCCCCGAAACGAGGACAGCAGAGCCTCGATGTACGGCAGCGCGGCCCAGGCGTGCTCGCCACAGCTGGTGGCGAATTCCTGTTCGACCGCCTCGTGCACCGGCAGTGGCCTGGTTCCGGTGAACGCCAGCGTCGTGTCCACCACGACCAGGGCGCACTCTCCGCTCAGCGGCTCGGGTTTGCCGAAGCCGGCCCTCATGTAGAGCGCCCGCTCCTCTTCCGGCACGAAAGTCCACCACTCCCTCGCCTCGAGCCCGTCCTCCCCCTGAACGGTCATGTTCTCACCAGTGATCGATCGCGGCTCCGGAGCGCCCATCCCTCGCCAAGGATGAACAAGCGATTGAACGCGTAGCCGAGCACGGCCAGGGTGAATATCCCCGCGTACATCTCGGCCACATGGAAACTGCGCTGGCTGTTGAGGATGAAATGCCCCAGCCCGCTGCCTCCGGCGATCATCTCGGCAACCACGACCACGATGAATGAGACCCCGAGGCTCACCCGCATCCCGGTCAGGATGCTGGGAAGGGCGGCCGGCAGCGCAATGCGCCGCGTGATGTAGGTCTTCGAGGCGCCGAGCGTCCGCCCGGTGTTGATCAACGTCCGGTCGAGATTGATGACCCCCTGGTAGGTGTTGAGGAGGATCGGGAACACCGAGGCGGTCACCACCACCGCGATCTTCATCGGGTCGCCGATGCCGAGGAGCAGGATGGCGATCGGGATGTAGGCGGGGCTAGGGATCGGGCGCACCAGCTCGGTGATCGGCTCCAGAAGCGAGTGAGCCCATCTCGATGACCCCATCACCAGGCCAACCGGGATCGCCAGGATGGTAGCTATCGCGAATCCGATGAACATCCTGCGCAGCGTCGAACCCACCACTTCGATCATGGAGCCGTCAGCGATCAGCTGGCCCCAGGCGACGAAGATGTCGGAGACACGGGGAAGGCTCACGGTCTCGATCATGCCGGTCGCGATCACGATCTCCCACACCACCAGGACGGCGATGACGAGGACGGCCCCGGGCCAGCGATCTTTCATCACACGCCCTCCCGACTCGTGTGCTCCATGATCTCGGTGAAGATCGAATGGCGATAGGTGAGGAACTGCTTGCTCTCACGGGTCTCGAGTTGGTCCCGCGGATACTCGAGGTCTATCTCGGCCAGACGGCCGATCCGCGCCGGGTTGCCCTCGAGGACAGCCACGCTCGATGACAGGAACACCGCCTCGTCGACGTCGTGGGTCACGAAGACCACAGAGAGGTTCAACGTCTCCCATAGTCTCAGGATGAGGTCCTGGAGCATGGTCCGGGTGAAGGCATCCACCGCCGAGAAGGGCTCGTCCATCAGCAAGACCGCGGGCTCACAGGCCAGGGCGCGGGCCAAGGCCACCCGCTGTTGCATGCCGCCCGACACTTCCTTGGGGTAATAGGTCTCATAACCATTCAGCCCGACGAGCTCGATGAACCGGCCCGCTTCGAGGAGGGCCTCTTGCTTGGACGACTCCCGGCGCGCTCTCAGGCCGAACGAGACGTTCTGCTCGACGGTGAGCCAGGGAAAGATCGACTTCGTGTAGTCCTGGAAGACATAAATGATGTCGCGGACCGGCTGGGTGATCGGCCGCCCGTGATATAGCACCTCTCCCTCGGAGGCCTCCTGGAGACCGGCGATGATCTGGAGAAGCGTCGACTTGCCCGACCCTGAGGCGCCAACAATGGTGAGAAAACCGCCCTCGGGCAGGTCCAGGGTTACGTCCTGGAAG
>JBOGEU010000269.1:0-3269 GCA_050741995.1 Acidimicrobiia bacterium
GAGCTGCGTGGAGGACGCCGCGGAAGACGGCCTCTTCGATTAGGGCGGTCATGACCGGTATCCGGAGCAAGATCTGAGCCGTTGCCTGTCCCGAGGTCATGGAGACGAACCGGGGATCGGCGAGATGGTCCCGCAGATGGGGTCTCGACAAGAACAGCAAACCCACCGCGGACGTGGCGAGCACCGTGCCCGATCCCCAGGCTGCCAGGATGCCACCGTCAGGCCCGGCGAGACCCACCGTGTGCGGGCCGAACCAGATGGCGGCCACGAACACGAGGCCGGCACCGACCGCACTGGTCAGCACCGGCGCCCATTTCAGGCGGAGACGCCCGGGGACCACCACGTAGACGAGGGTTTGGAAGGCCACTGCGTAGGCGGCGAGCGAGATGGCGGTGGTGAGCTGGGTCATATGTGTGGTGCCGGGCACGAGATCCAAGGCGACAGGTCGATCAGGTGGCGACCATTTCACCGTATCGGCTCTCGAGGGGTATACCGAGAGCCCTCTCTTCCCCGATGCGCCCCCCGCCTAACCGTCGCCGAACGTGTTGCAGTCTCCCGGCGATCCGGTGGTGAAACCCTGATTCAGCCACTGATGGCGCTGCTCGGAGCTGCCATGGGTCCAGGTCTCAGGATTCACCTGGCCTGTGGTCTGGTTCTGGATCGCATCGTCGCCGACTGCGGAGGCGGCGTTCAGAGCCTCCTCGAGATCGTTGGCGTCGAGGACCGCGGCCGAGGTCCCGGTGCGAAGTGTCGACAGCCACACTCCGGCGAAACAGTCGGCCTGCAACTCGAGGGCGATGCTGTCCTCGTTGCTGCCGCTGCCCTGGACCTGTTCGGTGATGCCCAACTGCTGCTGGACGTGATGACCGACTTCGTGGGCCAGGATGTACGCCTGGGCGGTGTCGCCGGCAGCGCCGAAGCGCTGCTGCAGCTGGGCGAGGAAGTCGAGGTCCATGTACACCAACTCGTCGACCGGGCAATAGTGAGGGCCCGACTGAGCCTGCGCGCCACCGCATCCCGATTGGGTGGCGACACTGAAGACCACGAGGTTGGTCGGCCGATAGGCGCGACCGGCCTCCTCGAAGACGCTCACCCACATCGATTGGTTGTCCTGGAGCACGTCTTCCAGGAATCGGACCAGGTCGGCGTCGGGGTCGGTGGCCGGGTCGAGAGGCTCTGCCTCGGCTCCCACCTCACCGGCCGGGGCGAGGATG
This sequence comes from Acidimicrobiia bacterium, assembly GCA_050741995.1. Lineage (GTDB taxonomy): Bacteria > Actinomycetota > Acidimicrobiia > Spongiisociales > ZC4RG35 > JARDZU01. The sequence goes on from JBOGEU010000269.1 coordinate 1,215, forward strand.
TTGGTCAGATCGCCCAGGTCGCCGCCACCACCGAGCAGGGTGACGATCAGAACGACGATGATTGCGACGGCACCGCCGCCGAAGCCGACGGTGCGCAGCCCGGGCGATGCCCCGCGACGGTCTATGACCTGGCCGGGCCCGGTAGGGTCACGTTTCCATCTCACCATGGTTTCTGTCCTGGTCCCTTCGACGGCTGACGAACCATATAGCGATTCGGGTACTTTCTGAGCTCGATCGTGCTGCCAAGGCGCAATGGGAGGAAGGAATCGCGAACATCGTGGTCGAAGAGTCGATTCGGGCCCCGGCGCTGTTGGAGCGGGAGGCGCTGCTCGCTGAGATCGAGCCTTTGGTGTCGCTGGCGTCGAAAGGGCACGGCTCGATGGTCTTGGTCGCGGGGGAGGCCGGAGCAGGGAAGACGTCACTGGTCCGCGAGGCGGCGCACCGTGCCTCATCAAGGGCCATGGTCCTCATCGGGGGCTGCGACCCGCTGACGACACCTCGTCCGCTGAGCCCGATCCTCGACATCCTCTCCGATCCGGGCTCGGGTTTGGGAGATGTCTTGGAGAAGTCGGCTGACACCTCGGGCCTCTTCGCCGAGCTCCTGCAGAGATGGCGGGGGGCCGCCCGCCCGACGATGCTGATCATCGAGGACGTCCACTGGGCCGACGAGGGGACTCTCGATTTTGTGCGATTCATGGGCCGTCGTGTCGAGGGCTCGAAGTCGGTGGTGATCTGCACGTATCGCGATGACGAGGTGGACGCCACTCATCCGTTGCGTGTGGTGCTCGGTGACCTGGCGACACGTGCCGCGATCAGACGGCTCGATGTCGATGCCCTGAGCGTCGATGCGGTCAGGACATTGGCTTGGGACAAGCCGGTGGACCCAGATCGGCTCCACCGCATCACCGGGGGCAACGCCTTCTACGTCACCGAGGTGTTGGCGGCCGGCACCGAGATCCCGACCTCGGTCCAGGACGCCGTCCTGGCGAGGGTGGCGCGGCTCCAGCCCTCGGCACGCAAGGTGGTCGAGGCGGTTTCGGTCGCTCCTCGTGATCTCGAGGTGGAGCTCGCCCTCACCTTGACCGGTGCCCAGGTGGACGATCTCGATGAAGCGACCAACTCCGGGGTCCTGGTCGGAGTGGGCGAGAGGCTCGGCTTCAGGCATGAGCTCGCCAGAGCCGCCGTCGAAGACTCGATCCCGACAGCAAGACGTCTCGATCTTCATCGGCGGATGATCGGGCTGTTGGTCGAGGAGCAGGAGCCGGATCTGGCCAGGGTCGCGCATCATGCCGCCAGGGCGCAGGCCGGGGAGCTGGTCGTCGAGTATGCGCCGCAGGCGGCCCAGCAGGCGGCACTGCGTGGCGCCCACCGAGAGGCGGTCTCCTTCTTGGAGGAGGCCCTGTCCAATCCACGTCATCTCACCCCGGATCAGATCGCGGCCATGCGTCTCCGGCTCGGGACCGAGCTCTCCATCCTCGATCGTCATGCGGAGGGGCTTGCCCAGCGAAAGCTGGCCGTGGGCTTTTACCGCCAGGGTGGTGACCCGGTTGCGCTGGCGCGGGCCCTCCTCGACGTATCGAGCTCCGAGTGGTCGAACCGAAACGTGATCGCGGCTCGAGCCGCCGTCGACGAGGCTATCGCCATGTTGGAACCAACCGACAGCACCCTGGATCTGGCCCGAGCCCTCTATTCCTCCGGGTATTTCTGGATGTTGGCCAGACAGCATGCCCCGGCCATGGCCGCGCTGGCCAGGTGCCAGGAGCTGGCCCGCGAGTGCAGGTCGGAGGAGGTGACCCGGCTCGCTGATTACATCATCGGGACCACCGAGTTGGTCACCGGCGACCCGGATCGGGGCGTGATGTTGTTGCACGAGTCGATCCGGATCTACGAGCAGGAGGGCAACAGCCGGATGGTGCAGAGCGCCTTGGAGATGTTGGGCTCCGGGGGCGGCGAAGCGAGGGTCTATGCACCGGCCCTGGCCGCGTTGGAACGAGGGGTGGAGATGGGCTTGGGCACCGACGAGGACTACCTCGTTGCCTACAACAGGGCCTGGAT
>JBOGEU010000270.1:0-2076 GCA_050741995.1 Acidimicrobiia bacterium
CGCTTCACATTTGCCCCCGCTGATTTCCGGCAAGAGCCGGATCAACCCTTCGCTTGCACCAGGTAATCGGTGAAGTTGATCTCGTAGTCGCCGGTGTCCTCGATGACCTCGAGACCTTCGGCTTCGAAGGTCGGGGCATAGAACTCGACCACTTCGGGCTCGACGAAGTCGAGAGACGCCTCGTTGGGGCTCCCGTAGTAGTTCCAGTTGGTCAATGTGGCGCCGTTGTCCGCATCGAGGATGTAGTTGATGAAGGTGAAGGCGGTGCAGGGGTGCTCGGCGTTGGCCGGGACCGCCATGTTGTCGATCCAGAGTGTCGCCCCCTCCTCGGGGAGGATGTAGGCGAAGCTGTCGGGATTCTCCGCATCGCCGATCGACACGATCATGTTGCCCGAGTAACCGTGGGAGACGGCGACTTCACCATTGACCAGGGCCTCGTCGTACTGGTCCGAGTCGAAGGTGGCGATTCCCTCCCGGGCATTTGCGATCACATCGGACGCCTCCTGGAGATGCTCCAGCTCCGTGTCGTTCAACGAGTAGCCGAGGTACTTCAACGCGGCGCCCATCGCCTCACGTGGGTCGTCGAGGACCGACACCCCACCCGGAAAGTCGGTGGTCAACTCGGGATCGAACAGCAGGGCCCAGCTCGGATCGAAGTCCTCGCCCACGATGTCGATGTTGACACCGAGACCCGTGGTCCCGTATTGGTATGCCGCCGAGTACTCCGGTCCCGGGTCATAGGGAAGCTCGGTGAATCTCTGGCCGAGATTGGATAGGTTGGGAACGGCCCCACCATTGATCGGAGCGAGCAAGGCGCCCTGGATCATGATCCCGACCATGTAGTCCGAGGGGACGATCACGTCGTACACCGCTCCAGCCTGCATCTGGGCGAGAAGCGCCTCGTTCGACTCGTAGAAGTCCTCGACGACGTCTACTTGGTACTGCTCTTCGAACGCCGTGATCAGCTCTGGATCCATGTACTCGGACCAGTTGTAGAAGTTGAGATCTCCATCCACCTCGTCTAGGGCACAGGCGGCACCCGTGGCCCCATCGGGCGCCTCGGTCCCGTCGGTCGATGTGTCTCCGGTGCCGCCGCCGGTGTCGTCGCCGCCACAAGCCGCGACGGCGATGGCGAGCGCCGCCACCAGGACAGTGAATCGTGTCAGCCTTTGCATATCGTTCGTGATCCTCCCGGGAATTTTCGACTTGCAGCGTCAACTGCCCCGTACTTTATCGACATCGACCGGCTCGGTGTCCGCGATACGGGCCAGGCTCACTGGGCCGAGATGTCCTCGACCAGCGACCCGGGGTCGGCCAACCTCTGGGCACGGGCCTCCACGCCTCGCTGGAAGCCAAGGGAGATCCCCACCAGAACCATCGAAGCGACGAGCATCAGCGTGCTCACAGCGTTGATCAACGGGGTGACGCCACGGCGGACCAACCCGAAGACATACACGGGAAGGGTGGTGGACCCGGAGCCCGACACGAATTGGGTGACGACGACGTCGTCGAGCGAGAGTGTCAGCGCCAACAATGCGCCACCGGCCACCCCGGGGGCGATGAGCGGCAGGGTCACCCGACGGAAGGCCTGCCAGCGGCCGGCATAGAGATCGGCGGCGGCCTCCTCGAGCGAGTTGTCGAGCTGGGAGAGCCGGGCCCGCACCACTACGGCGACGAAGGAGATGCTGAAGGCGATGTGGGACAGGGTGATCGTGTTGAGGCCGGTCCGGAGTTGGATGCCGAGCAGGTCATTGAGAATCCCGAACGCCTGGAAGAAGAAGATGAGGAGCATCACCGCCATCGTCACATCGGGGATGATGATCGGCAGGTAGGCGATGCCATCGAGCGTGCCCCGTCCCCGAAATCGATAGCGCTCGAGGGCGATGGCCAACATCGTCCCCAGGACCGTGGAAAAGATCGTCGAGAACAGCGCCACGATCAGCGAGTTGCGGAGCGCTCCCATCACGCTCTCGTCCTGGAACATCTCCCCGTACCAGCGCAGCGACGGCTGGGTCCAGATCGCAACATTGTCGTTGTCGTTGAAGGAGAAGAAGATGAGCAGGGCGATCGGGGCGT
>JBOGEU010000271.1:0-1019 GCA_050741995.1 Acidimicrobiia bacterium
ATGTGGGTCTGCTCGATGTCGGTCTGGCTGTCCCAGAACTGGCGCGCCTGGCTGTAGTGGTCGGCGAAGCTCTCGGGCCGGAGCCGCCGCTTCTCGCCCGACTCCGGCGTCGGGAACGACCTGAAACCCCGGGCCGGGTCCTCCCGCGGGCCCCGGTCGGCTGGCTGGGATCACGAGTTGGGCTCGTACGCCGCCCTCCCGTGCGGGTTGGTCATCGCCATGTGGCCGTCCTGCTGGAGGCTGGCCCAGGGGCACTTCGGCGCGTTGATCGGCAAGTGGGTGAAGTTCGGGCTCCCGAGCCGCTTGAGCTGGGTGTCGAGGTAGGAGAAGTTGCGCCCCTGGAGCAAGGGGTCATTGGTGAAGTCGACTCCCGGCACGATGTTCTGGGTGCAGAACGCGACCTGCTCGGTCTCGGCGAAGAAGTTGTCGACCACGCGGTCCAATACGAGTCGGCCGACGCGCCGGACTGGGACGTCTTCCTCGGGGATGAGTTTCGTGGCGTCGAGCACGTCGAAGGGGAACCGGTCGGCGAACTCGTCGTCGAAGAGCTGGAGGCCCAGCTCCCACTCCGGGTAGTCCCCGGACTGGATCGCATCCCACAGGTCACGCCGGTGGAAGTCCGGGTCCGCACCGCTGATCTTCACCGCCTCGTTCCACACCACCGACTGCATCCCGGCCTTCGGCTTCCAGTGGAACTTCACGAACGTCGAGCGACCCTCGGCGTTCACGAACCGGAACGTGTGGACCGCAAATCCTTCCATGAACCGGAACGACCGCGGGATGGCCCGGTCCGACATGATCCACATCAGCATGTGCGCCGTCTCGGGCATCAACGACGCGAAGTCCCAGAACGTGTCGTGCGCCGACTGCGCCTGCGGGAACCCGCGGTCCGGCTCCGGCTTCACCGAATGGATGACGTCCGGGAACTTGATGGCATCCTGGATGAAGAACACCGGGATGTTGTTGCCGACCAGGTCCCAGTTGCCCTCCTGCGTGTACAGCTTGACCGCGAAGCCCCG
>JBOGEU010000272.1:0-3539 GCA_050741995.1 Acidimicrobiia bacterium
CTTCAAGCGTGGCGCGCACGCCCAACCGGGCTCTGCCAGCAAGACCTGATCAGACGAGGTCGGGATTTTCCTCGTCGTCAATGATCGCGAACCGGGATCAGGACACCCCGGCTCTCGAGCAACCTCCGCAGCGAGGCCACCAACTCCGGGTCGTACTCGTAGGCGGCTCCGGCGTGGAGATTCTCCAGCGCCTGTAGCGGCGAGAGACGGTCCTGGTGCACCTGCCAGTCGTAGGCAGCGGTCACCTTGATGATGCGGGAAACGATGGAGACGTCGGGATCGGTCTGCTCGCCCGGATTGCGATATGGCTCGTACTGATGGCGAACGTGGGTTGCCACCCGGCTCAGATACGGCGACTCGGCGATGATCTCCGAGCTCCAACGGGCGATGTCGTCGTTGCTGTACCCCATGCGCAAGATCTGGGGCTCGTTGAGGCTGACCCTACCGATGTCGTGCATCAGCCCGGCGTACTCGACGTCCTCCACCTGCACCGGTCCCAGACCGATCTCCTTGGCCACCGCCGAGGCGAGCTCGGTGGTCCGATCGGCATGGCCATCGATGGCAAGACCGGAGACCTCCGGGATTCGGGCCAGGGCGCGGATCGTTTGTTTGTAGGTCGCCTTTGTCTGCTGGAACCGCTTGAAGGCGAGATGGGCGAACGAGTAGGGCAGAAGCGAGATCGGCAACGCCCACCATTCGAGTGCCGGCCACAACTCGCCGAACAATGCCCCGGTCATGGCCAGACCCAAGAAGACGTTGAGGTCGTGAATGAGGGCCCGCGCCAGGTACGAGCGTGACAGTTCACGCTTGCCCATTACCAGAATCGCCCGCAGCAGCACCTCGACAGAGACCCAAGCCATCAAGGCGATCCCAAACGGGAACAGATCCTGCCAATCCCCGGTCAACTCGGCGAAAGCACCCACGCGTAGCCCGGTGTAGATGGTGGCGTAGGTGACATAGCCGACGAACCTCCGGATGACCGTCGGCAGCAACTCGCCGTGGTTCTCCCCCCGCGCGTAGCGCAACGCCCAGACAATGGCCACGCCAACGCCGTAGGTGGCGATGCACGCCGCCAGGTCGACCTGGTTGGCGGTTCCGAGCACGAGGGGGATGGCGGCTGCCACCGCCAGGCCGGTCGTGAACTGATTGCCTGAGTTCGAGGCGGCCACCCCGACCATCGAGGCCAGGACCAGGCTCGCGATCGCCACCACGATCTGGAATGGGTCGATGCTCGCAAAAGTCCCGGCATAGAGGCCGGTGGCCCCGATGACGAGAGCACACAGCCAAGAGGTGAGCGACACGGTGCGACGGCTCCAGCTAGCCACGAAGCGTCAACTCCGGCTCCTCGGCGAGGCGGCGGGCCATCTCCTCGTCGTTCACGTGTGGCGCCCCCCACCTGCGCCCGGTCTTGTTCAGCGCCCGTTCGAAGGCGTCCACGACCTCGGGGTGGAACTGTCCCCCCGAGTGGCGCCGCAACTCTGCCAGCGCATACTGCTGGGACAGAGCCATCCGGTAGGAGCGGGCCGAGGTCATGGCATCGAAGGCGTCCGCCACGGCGACGATGCACGCTTCGAGACTTGGCGAATGGCCGTCGGTGTGGCCCTTCCCGCCGTACCCGGATCCATCAAAATTGCTGTGGTGACCCGAGGCGATCTCAACCATCGGCTGCAGGAAGTCGACTTCCGCCAGGATCTCCTCCACCAAGTGGGCGTGAGTCTTCATCTCCGCGTATTCGTCGTCGTTGAGGCGGCCCCGCTTCCGTATCAGCTCGGTGGGGACCGCCAGCTTGCCGAGGTCATGGATCAGCGCCGACCAGCGCACGGTTTCCAACTGGGTACCAGTGAAGTTGAGCTCGTCACCGATCATCTGGGCGAACACCGCGACCCGCTCGGTGTGGCCCCGGGTATACATGTCTTTGGCCTCCAGGGTCTTGACAAAGCCCCTGATCGATCCGATGTGAGACTCTCGCAGCTGGGAGAAGGCATAGAGGGACATATGGCCGATGGCATAGACGCCGATGATGAAGACGATGATCGCATCGCGCGCCGCTATGAGATAGGCGGCACCGATGAGCCCGCCGAGAAGGCCCATCGCTACTTCGCTGGCGAATAGGACCGGCAGCTGAGACCACGGTTCGAGATTGTCCGAGCCGAAAACCCATTTGACGGCCTGTCTCACCATGGCGTTTTGAACAGTCGCATAGCAAAGGGCGGCCAGGGCCGATGCGAGAAGTACTTGAGGGAGGTTGGCGGTCGTTGGCTGGCCAAGGTCGCCGAGTGTCAGGTCGAGGATGAGCCCACTAGCGGCAGCCGCGGTGACGATCTGACCAAAGTTCGCCATGGGCTGGAACCAGCGTCGCTCTTTGAAGTCGAGAGGAGTGAACAGTGCTATAGCGCCCATCAAGGCCATTCCAAACATGGCATCGGACCCTGGATCCATGGCGAAGATGACGCCAGCCGTCATCATGACCATCACCGATGACGACTGGAGCATTCGATCGTTGACCTCGACGGCAAAGGCCTCGAGCAGGACGAAGAGGATGGCGAATGGCACCCATACCAACCAGTCGGGTTGGTCCGAAAGAAGATACGCAGCCGACAGACTGACGACGCCCAGTGCTGAATATGGCAAAGCGACTTTCAGTCGACGCTGCACCGTAGGACGGAGACGGCGAAACCATCCCCACAGGACTCTCTTCCTACCTGGCTTCATGGGTCCGCCCCGTGTCTTTGTTCCCAAACTATGCGGGTGAGCACCGGCGTCGGTTTATCAGCCGATCCGGACGCCTGCGAGCACTATCTCCAGGCTCGCGACGCGATTGCGACTTCGGGTCAGAAGTGCCATTGTCAGGGACGCTCACCTGATTTGCTGTGTATTCCGCCGGCGCTGTGTGCCTGCGTTCACAATCCGCTCCGCTGGGTGGATGGGCGTGCAATTACAAGGCCGACGTCTGACGCCGGTCTCACCATTCCCCGGCTATGACGGGGAACCTTCACATGTCAAGAAGGCCCCTGACTTCGCCCGCCACTGATCGAGGCAGGCTGGTCGATGACCTCCGCTGCCCCACTTCTCCCATGAATAGCTTCCAGCAACAGCCAATCTAGAGGGTTGGTCCTTCCCGGACAAGAAGAAATGGCACGGGTATGCCATTCAACGCCACAACACGAGGGGTACGCTGAGCAATATGGACGTCATGGCGCTCCAGGAGAAGATAAGCCGCATCGACGGCGTGGAGGCGGCGAGGATCGTCGCCGGCAACGGCCAGATAGAGGAAATCCATGTGCTCGCCCGTCGGAACAAGCCTCCAAAGCAGTTGGTCCGGGACGTTCAGTCGCTGAGCCAGGCCCTTTTCGGCGAGGAAATCGATCGTCGGATCGTCTCCGTGGTCCAACTCGCCGACGTCGATCTCGACACCGGGCTCCGTCCGGCCCTGGTCGACGTCTCCGAGACACTCGACGGGTCTCGCGCCGAGGTGACGGTCACTCTTCGCTGGCAGAACGAGATCTTCTCCGGGTCTGCCCGTGGCGCCGCGGCGACGT
>JBOGEU010000273.1:0-3060 GCA_050741995.1 Acidimicrobiia bacterium
GAGCCCGTGTCCCCGGAGCCCGTGTCCCCTGTGCCCGTGTCCCCGGAGCCCGTGTCCTCGAAGCCCGTGTCCCCTGTGCCCGTGTCGCCGGAGCCGGTGTCGCCGGAGCCGACACCCACCGCCGGGGCCGGAGACCAGCGTCGCCCGATGTCGCGTCTGCGTCGCACCATCGCTGCCAACATGTCGAGGAGTTGGGCCGAGATCCCACATGTCACCAGCTTCGACGACGTCGACGCCACCAGGTTGCACGAGATCCGCTCCGCTCTCGGTTCCCGCCACGAGACGAAGATCCCGATGGAGGCACTCGTCGTCAAGGCCGTCATCCCCGCCCTCCACGCCTTCCCCGAGCTCAACGCCACCCTCGACGGAGACGACCTCGTCTTGCACGGGTCATATGACATCGGGATTGCCGTGGACGCCCCGGACGGCCTCATGGTCGCGGTGATCCGCGATGCCGATCGTCTCGGTGTGCTCGAGTTGGCGGCCGAGGTCCGCCGGCTCGGCGATGGCGCCAAGACCAGGTCCTTGGGTCCCGACGAGTTGACGGGTCAGACCTTCACCGTGTCCAACATCGGGGCGGTCGGAGGCGGCCACGGGACCCCGATAGTCCCCTACGGGACCACTGCCATCCTCTCGGTGGGCAGGTCCCAGGAGAAGGTCGTCGTCGGCGACGGGGAGCTGGCAATCGCACCGCTGATGCCGCTGTCGCTGTCATACGACCACCGGGTCGTCGACGGCGCCCAGGGACGAAGGTTCATGGCCCTCGTAATCGAGAATCTCGAGGAGCCGGCGCTGTTTCTCGCCGGCTGAGGCCGGGGCCGCGCTTCACCCACGGCGACCGACGCAGGGAGAATCAATGACCGAAGAACATGGGACCGAAGCCCCCGAGGCGTCACCGTCGATACCCGAAGTCGAGGAGAAGACCGTCTCCAAGCAGTACACCGGGACCTTCGGCGGGCGCCAGGTGGCGTACACCGCCACCGCAGCCACCCAGGTCATAGAGCAGGGTGACGACAAGAAGGCGGTGTTCTTTCATGTCGCCTACACCGAGGACGGCGCCGACCCGGCGACCCGGCCCATCGTCTTCGCCTTCAACGGTGGACCCGGATCATCCACGGTCTGGCTTCACTTGGGGGCTCTTGGGCCGCGTCGGGTCGAGTTCGACGACGAGGGGCTCGTGGTGGGGACCCCGGGGCGACTGATCGACAATGAGCACTCGATCCTCGACATGGCCGACGTGGTGCTGGTCGATGCGATCGGGACCGGGTTCTCCACGGCGGCTCCCAAGGACAAGGAGAAGGAATTCCATCATTTCTCGAAGGACATCGATGCGTTCACCGACTTCATCGTCGGCTTTCTCAGCCGGCATGGCCGCTGGGCGTCGCCGAAATACCTGGCGGGGGAGAGTTACGGCACCACCCGGGGCGCAGCCATCGCCCACAAGCTGTTCTCGGCCAGAGGCACCGAGCTCAACGGGCTGATCCTCGTCTCCTGTGTGCTCAACTTCCAGACCATCGGCCAGGAGCGGGACACGCTCGTGTTCCGACCGGGCAACGACCTTCCTTACATGGTCTTCCTCCCCAGCTACGCAGCGGCTGCCTGGTATCACGGCAGGCTGGCCAAGAAGCACCAGTCCCGCAGTCTCCGGGATCTGCTCGACGAGGTCGAGGAGTTCGCCATCGGCCGCTACTGGTCGGCCTTGGCCCGGGGAGACCGGCTCGAGGAGAAGGAGCGGAGTCGGGTGGCGGCCAAGCTGGCCGAATACACCGGGCTCCCGGTCGACTACATCGATCGCTACGACCTGAGGATCCACATCCACCGCTTCTGCAAGGAGCTGATGCGGGACCAGCGCCGGACCGTGGGTCGTCTCGACTCGCGGTTCACCGGGATCGACCGCATCGCCGACGGGGACAGCCTGGAGAACGACCCAGCCCACGACCAGATCGGCGGGCCGTTCGCGTCCACCCTCAACCACTATCTGCGGGTCGAGCTCGGATTCGAGAACGAGTCGTTCTACGAGACCCTGTCCAAAGAGGTCAACGAGTCATGGGACTACGAGGAGTTCAAGGGGCAATATGTCGACACCTCGGAGAGCCTGCGCGACGTCCTGTCGAGGTCACAGCGGCTCCAGGTGCTCGTCGCCAACGGCTACTTCGACCTGGCCACGCCGCATTTCGCCACCGAGTACACCTTCAGCCACCTCGGCCTCGACGAGTCGTTGCGAAAGAACATCAGGATGGAGTACTACGAGGCAGGCCACATGATGTACGTCCACAGGCCGTCACTGGAGAGACTCTCCGGGCACCTGAGGGAGTTCATCACCGAAACCCGCTAGTGCACCGACCCCCAACTGCGGTCACGCCGACCCGAACGTCCCGGTGACGATCTCGCCTGCCGTCTCGTAGGTGCCCATCACCACACCAGTGGTTGAGAGCTTGCTGTCGACCAGCTCGAGCGCCGACGGGATCGTGCCATCGGCGAACAGGCGCTTGCCGGACCCGATGATGACGGGGAAGACCCAGAGGCGGTAGACGTCGACGAGGTTGGCGCCCATCAACGTCTGGATCAGGTTCCCGCTCCCATGTACCTGCAGCTCCGGCCCGTCCTCCTGCTTGAGCCCGGCCATTGCTTGGGCTGCGTCGCCTTCGACCAAGGTCGAATTGCTCCACTCCAGCGACGGGCGACTTCGTGAGAAGACGTATTTGCTGGCTTCGTTGAACGTCGCGGCGCCCTCCTCCTCGCTGGCATGCGGCCAGTACGCGGCCATGATGTCGTAGGTCTTGCGTCCGAGAACCATGGCGAACGGCGCACTCACCGCCTCGTCCATGACCTCACCCATCTTCTCGTCCCAATAGCTCACCGACCAGCCCCCGTGGGCGAAGCCGCCGCTGGTGTCCTCCTCGGGCCCGCCGGGGGCTTGCATGACCCCGTCGAGGGTGAGGAAGGTCTGCACGATCAGTCTTCTCATGTCTCGTGTCCTTTCGCCGGGATTCGGACGGATTCGAGTCCCGTCGTCATATGAGACGTCTCCGCGGGCCAAAACTCATCGCGCTGCACGTG
>JBOGEU010000274.1:0-5417 GCA_050741995.1 Acidimicrobiia bacterium
GTCAGTCGGGCTTTGGGTAGAGGATCAACTGGGTGCAGCGGAAAAAGGCGATGTTTCGCCCCGTCTCCTCGGCGGTGACCACGACGTCCCAGACCTGGGTGGTGCCGCCGGCGTGGGCCAGAGTGCCGTCGGCCGCCATCCCTCCTTCGAGCAAGGTGCCGACGTGGTTCGACTTGAGCTCGATGGTGGTGAACCCGATCGCTCCCTCGGGGAGGCTGGCGACACATCCGTAGCCGGCCGTGGTGTCGGCCAGGGCAACGACCGATGCCGCGTGCAGGTAGCCGTTCGAGGCGAGGTGCCTTTCCTCGATCATGCACCGCATGCGGGAGGCGCCCCGCTCCAGCTCGACGATCTCGATGTTCAGGAAGCCGGGCAATCGGGAGGCACCAAGCTCTTGGAGCGTCTGCATCAGCTCTTGCTTGTCACTAGGGAATCGAGGCATCTCGGGCATGAGGCGGCGCCACCCTACCGGTGATTCGCCCAGGGCGAGCAGGTAGAGGAAGACGACCCGGATCGGATAGGTTGTGCCCCACCCGACCCAGGAGCCGACTTCCAATGCCCACCCCCCATATCTCCGCCGAGAAGGGAGACTTCGCCCCCTCGATCCTGCTCCCCGGTGACCCCTTGCGTGCCAAGCACGTCGCCGACGACTTCCTCGACGACGTGCGGCAGGTCAACGAGGTGCGCAACATGCTCGGCTACACCGGGAGCTACCAAGGGGTGCCGGTCTCGGTGATGGGGACCGGGATGGGGATCCCCTCGGCGTCGATATACGCCGCCGAGTTGATCACCGAGTACGGCGTTGAGCGGCTGATCAGGATCGGGTCGTGTGGGGGCATCCTGTCCACGGTCGAGATCCGTGACGTGATCCTTGCCATCGGTGCTTGCACCGACTCGGGAGTCAACCGGGTCCGGTACGGCGGGCACGACTTCTCGGCCACCGCCGATTTCGGGCTGCTCCGGGCTGCTGCCGATGCCGCCGCCGCCCGGGGTATCGAGGTCAAGGTGGGGAATGTCCACTCGGCCGATCTCTTCTACAACCCCGACCCCGCGGCCTTCGACCGGATGGAGTCGATGGGGGTGCTGGCGGTCGAGATGGAGGCGGCCGGTCTCTACGGAGTCGCCGCTGAGAAGGGTGGGCGGGCGCTCACCATCGCCACCGTCTCCGATCATGTTCGCACCGGAGCCTCCACGACCTCGGAGGAGCGCGAGCAGACCTTCGACGAGATGGTGCTCATCGCCCTGGAGACGGTGAAGACCGACGTCGGGTAGGCGCAGGCCCATGACGTCGACGTCGCCGTCCGGAGGATCGCTCTGGCGGGTGTCCAAGAACATCCCGATCTGCACGGCGTGGTGTAACCCGTCATCGCTACCTTGAGTCTCAATCTCGGTGCCGATGTCCGGCACCTGACAATTGGGAGGAGATATGACCGACACGGTTGATCGGACCAAGTCGAGCGGGCCTGGGGGATCCGTGCTCGATTCCTTCTTCAAGCTCGATGACCGGGGCACATCGGTGGGTACCGAGGTGAGAGCCGGGGTCACGACGTTCCTGGTGATGGCCTACATCATCTTCGTCAACCCGTCCATCCTCTCTGCCGCCGGTTTCGACGGCGCTGCGGTCGCCGCGGGCACCGCCCTGGTCGCCGGGCTGCTCTGCATCCTGATGGGGTTGGTGGCCAACGTCCCTATTGCGATGGCGGCAGGGCTCGGCATCAACGGAGCGGTCGCCTTCGGCCTCGTCCTCACCAACGGGTTGACCCCGGCCGGCGCCATGGGTGTGATCGTGCTCGAGGGCCTGATCGTCCTCGCTCTGGTCCTCGTCGGCTTGCGTGAGGCGATCATGAACGCGGTGCCGCTCGCTCTCAAGCGGGCGATCGGGGTCGGCATCGGGCTGTTCATCCTGTTCATCGGATTCGTCGATGCCGGTCTGATTCGTCAGCCCGAGGGTGACGGGCCGGTACCGGTCGAGTTTGTGTTCCCCAACGACATGGGCGCATGGGTGGCTCTGATCGGGCTTCTGATCACCGTGATCCTCTTTGTGCGGAAGGTGCCGGGTGCCTTGGTGATCAGCATTCTGCTCACCGCTGCCATCGCTCTGATCGTCGGTTTCACCGAGTTCCCGGACACATTCACGGCATCTCCGAGCTTCGCCACACTCGGTGAGTTCGACCTGGGGAACGTGTTCACCCAGCTCGGGTTTGTCGCCGCGGCCCTGACCATCTTCAGCTTCATGCTCACCGACTTCTTCGACACGATCGGCACTGCGACCGCGATCGCCGAACAGGCCGATCTCACAGAAGAAGACGGGTCGATCCCGGGCGTGGGCAAGCTGCTGTTCGTCGACTCCCTCGGCGCCGCCGCCGGTGGAGCAGCCGGGGTCAGCTCCAACACGAGCTACATCGAGAGCGCTGCAGGTGTAGCCGAAGGCGGCAGGACCGGCCTCACCTCGGTGGTGGTCGGCGTGTTGTTCCTGGTGGCGATATTCCTCTCGCCTTTGGCCCAGGTGATCCCATTGCAGGCCACAGCCCCGGTGCTGATCCTGGTCGGCTTCCTGATGACCCATCTCATCAAGGGGATCGACTTCGACGACATCGAGGAAGGTTTTCCGGCGTTGCTCACCATTGTCCTCATGCCCCTCACCTTCAGCATCACCGTCGGCATCGGAGCCGGGTTCGTCATGTATGTCCTGATCAAGGTGATCAAGGGAAAGATGCAAGACGTCCATCCCCTGATGTGGGTGGTGGCTGTTGCCTTCCTCATCTACTTCGGGCAGGCTGTGCTCAACCAGGCGATCTCCGCCTGATCGGCATCCAGACCAGCAGAGAAGGGCCCGGCCCCGCCGGGCCCTTCATCTATTCGGTGAAATACGCCTGGAGGCGGGGAGCAAGCGTGTCGATCAGGTCTTCTATCGGCACTTCCACCAGGGAGGGGAATCCGACGACGTATCGGAGCACGGCGACGCCGATGAGATGCGAGACGGCCAACGACACCCTCAGCTCGGCGTCGGGCCCGGCGATCCCGGGGGCGACGCGTCCCAACATCGCCGCACCGAAGAACTCGCGCAACATGGTTGCCCCCTGCTCGTTGGTGAAGGCGCCCCGCAGCATCGCGAGCAATGGATCACGGGTATCCGGGTTCTCCCACACCGTGAAGAAGAGAGTGGTGATGTTCCGGCCCATGGATTCGGGACCACCGGAGAGAGCCGCCTCCGCTACCTCGGCGGGGCGAAGCGGTAGGTCTATGGAGACTGCGAACAGATCGTCCTTGGTCCCGAAGTAGTGATGAACCAGAGCCGGATCGACCCCGGCCCCGGCGGCAATGCCCCTGATGGTGGCCCCGTGGAAGCCCTTGGCGGCGAACTCGGCTCTGGCCGCGGCCAGGATCGTCCCCTTGGTGTCCTCCGCCCCGGGTCTGCGACCGCTCCGTGCCATCAGGAAGCGGCGACCAGTGTCATGAACGCCTCTTCGAGAGAGGATTGCTTCTCGATCATCTCCGATCCGTTGCCCAGGGCCGAGCGTGCCGCCGAGATGGGGACCCCTGGCAGCCGAAGGCGGGGACCGGCGGGGAGCACCGGCAATCCGGCATCCTCGAGGACGATGAGGGCTTCCGCCGGATCGGCCGGGGAGACCTCGGTTGTGAGCCGCCCCTCCAGTATCTCCTCGACGGTCCCCGATGCCGCCTCGCGGCCGGCGGAGAGGAACATGAGGCGATCGCATTGCTCGGCCTCGTCCATGTGGTGGGTGGTGACCAGGACCCCACCCCCGGAGTCGGCGGCCTCGTGAATGGTCTCCCATAGCTCGGCTCGGCCCAGGGGGCCGACGCCAGACGTCGGCTCGTCGAGGACCAGGAGATCGGGCCGATGAGCGAGGGCGGCCACGAATGCCACCCTGCGGCGGAGACCGAGGGGGAGGTCTTGTATCGGGGCCCCGGCCAGCGGCAACAGGTCCTCGTCGAGGCGTGGGGTCGGGATCCCGAAGGCCTGGGCCGTGAACTGGAGATTCTCCTCCACCGTGAGGTCCGCGTAGAGGCCCATGCCCTGGGGCATGTACCCGATGTGACGTCGCACCGCCCGGGTCGGTGGCTCGCCAAGCAGCCGCACCCGGCCCTGATCGGGGGGGATTATGCCGAGCAACATTCTGATCAAGGTGGTCTTACCGGCCCCGTTGGCACCGACCAACCCGACTACCTCGCCGGCGGAGACGGAGATGCTCACTCCGTCGACCGCTGTGATGTCGCCATATCTCTTGGTCAGGTCCACCGTCTCGGCGAGCAGTCGCGTCATGACAACTCCAGGCGCTGGCTGAGCGCAGCAGCGGTCACCACGTCCTCGAGATCGGGCTCGATGGCCCGCGTGCCCGACCTGACCCGACCGTCAGGCCCCCAGACCCGCCACATGTTTCCCCGCCGCCATGACAGGGCTCCTCGGGGACGACTGCGACTCAGTCCCAGGGCCCCGGGGAACGAGGCGCGGATCGTGTCGGCGGTGCCGGCGGCCAGCACCCGCCCGGCGTCGAGGACCACGACGTGTGAGGCTCGCTCCGCCTCGTTGAGATAAGTGGTGGTGACAACCACCGCGGTGTCCTCACCCGCCGCCCGGGCGAGAAGTCGCCATACCTCGGCCCTGCTCACCGGGTCGAGCCCGGTGGTCGGCTCGTCGAGAACCGTCATCTCGGGACGGGGGAGCATCGCCATCGCCACAGCCAGTTTCTGACGCATCCCGCCCGACAGGGCGCCGGCGAGTCGGTCCACGGCTTCGACCAGGCCGGTGACGGCGAGCAACTTCTGGTACCGCTCCGATCCCACGGCCAGCCCATTGGCTCGGGCGACGAACGACAGGTTCTCCGCCACCGTCAGATCTCGCCAGGTCCCGGCCGCTTCCGGCTGATATCCGATCGAGTCCGGGTCGGGGCGGCGAACTGCGCCGGCAGAAGGGTTGAGGAGACCGACCAGGGTGCGGGCGGTGGTGGTCTTCCCTGCTCCGTCGGCGCCGATCACCGCCGTCACCGCTCCCTTCTCGGCTGTCAGGTCGACTTCGTCGAGTGCTTTGCTCTCGCCAAACCGGACGGTGACCGAATCGAATCCGTAGCTCATGCCGCCACCTTCTCCTTGGCCGGCCGGGCCGGGGCGAGATCCGAGCGGAACCTGAGCACGGCAAGGCCGAACACGACCAACCCGAGCACGGCGAGTAGCCCGAGTGGCATCGCCATCGCCTCGAAAGGCGCGTCCTTGAGCATCACCCCGCGGGCGATCTTGTTGAAGTAGGTGAGGGGGAGCAGGTAGCCGATCCAGCGAACACCTGCCGCCATCGACTCCAAGGGGAAGATGAGCCCCGAGAGGAGCACCTGGGGGAGCAGAGTCATGAGGGCCAACTGGATCGCCTGGCCCTGGTTCTCCGAGACGGTCGAGATCAGCAC
>JBOGEU010000275.1:0-3704 GCA_050741995.1 Acidimicrobiia bacterium
GGGGTCGCCATCGCTGCGAATCAACAGGGTCCCGATCTCCATCTCATTGACCCGGAGATGGACGATGGCGTCGTCGAGCTCGCGAGCCAGGCGAAGGGGCCAGAAGCCGGCACCGACGCTCGCCGCCTTGATCCCGTCCGCCGGCGCCGGCTCGCCGGGCCCGAAGATGGTCAGGGTGGCGATTCGCCCCGCCCGGTCGATCTCCACGCGGAGCGACCCGTAATCGATCCGATCCTCGCCCACGACGCGGTCGAGACGAGTCAGCTCCACGCCCGGTGCCGCTGCCGGCCGATCGGTTTCGGACGCCATCTTCAACGCCCTGCTCTGCACCGACTCGTCGAACGACGAGGCCGCGACCAACTCGTCGACAAGATGCCATTCCAGGGCACGCTTTCCTTTGATCCCCTCCTCCACGGTGCAGAAGACATCGGCCCGGTCCCGCCGGACGTGGCGCTTGTCGACGAGACGGGTGAGACCGCCGGTGCCGGGGAGCACGCCGAGCAGAGGCACCTCGGGCATCGCCACCGACGA
This sequence comes from Acidimicrobiia bacterium, assembly GCA_050741995.1. Taxonomy (GTDB): domain Bacteria; phylum Actinomycetota; class Acidimicrobiia; order Spongiisociales; family ZC4RG35; genus JARDZU01. Next base: position 532 of record JBOGEU010000275.1, read on the forward strand.
GGACCCGTCGTCGACGAGCATCACGTGGTCGGTGGCCAGGGCGAGCTCGTATCCACCACCGGCCGCATTTCCGCGGATGGCAGCGAGGTAGCGCTGTCCCGAGTTGGCCGTGGCGTCTTCGATGGCATTACGGGTCTCGTTGGTGAACTTGCAGAAGTTCACCTTGAGCGGATGGGGTGCCACGGCCAGCATCCCGATATTGGCGCCGGCGCAGAAGACACGGTCGTTGAGAGAGCCGATCACCACCGCCCCCACTTCGGGGTGCTCGAAGCGAAGACGCTGCACCGCGTCCGCCAGCTCGATGTCCACGCCCAGGTCGTACGAGTTGAGCTTCATCTCGTACCCCTCATAGAGGCCGCCGGCCGGATCGACGTCCATCTCGAGATAGGCGATCGGGCCCTCGAATCGGAGACGCCAGTGCCGGTACCGACCGGGGTCGGTCTCGAAGTCGATCACGAATGCAATCTTAGACCGACCGGTCAGTCAGGGAACAGGCGGCCGCACCTCACAGTTTGTGCGCGGTAGTCGAGCGACGAGGCCGATTCTGGTCGTGGACGGTGGCGGGAGCGGTTGCCCCTAGGTTCGGAGCCGGACCAGCTCTTTGAGTCGTGGGGCGAGTTCGAGCCGCGGGGGTGGGTAGACACTCCCGTCGGGTTTGGTGAAGACCGGATTCCCGTATTGGTCGTCGGTGATCGACCATCCGTGCTCGTGCAGGAATCGGTGGTGGTATCCGCACAACAGGATGAGATTGCAAAGGTCGGTGGGGCCACCATCGGCCCAGTGGGTCTTGTGGTGGGCATGCACCCAACCGTCATGGGGACAACCGGGGAAACGACATCCTCCATCCCGAAACCAGAGTTGTCGTCGCAGCCAACCCGGGATCAGCCGGGAGCGACGTCCCACCCCGAGGACCCTCATGTGGTCCGAGACGCTGCACTCCACGATCGGATCACAGGACAGACGTCTCGCCGTCTCGTTGGCGACAGCCGGACCCGCCAGCAGCTCAGCCACACCGGTCGTGCTCGTGTCCTCGGTCAATGCATCTAGGTCGGCGAACACCGTCACCTGAACCGGCACCCCATGGCTCTCGTCGCCGCTGGTGGCGGAAAGCTCGACCAGACCATCGGCGAGGCGGGCGGGGTATGGGTCGAACATGCCGCTCTCCGGATTGACCGGCATCCGATCGGCCCGTTCCCGGACGGCGGTCTCGAACACCTTCCCATCGGCGCCGGGCAGACTCCCATCGAACCGCAACTCGGATTCATCGAGGTTCCACTGCAGTCCGAGGTGCCGGCGCTCCCATACCGTTCGCTCATCCTGGACAGAAGGTGGGTTGGCCCGCCGGGCCGCCCGGTCCAGGGCCGCCGTCGACAAGCCAAGACACTCCTCGATCAACCCTTCCTCGGTGTTGGGAGTCGCCATCCTGGAGATGGCATCCACCTGATCGAGGGACAGTGCGCCGGCAGCAAACCGCTGTCGAAGCACCGGCAGGTCCTGGAGTCTTCGCGCCACTCTTACCAGCTGAGCGGCGGTCGCATGACGGGCCGACATCCGTACCGCTGCCCAATGGGTCAGATCACGCGAACCGTCAACGGTGAAGCTCTGCCGCCGGTCGGCCTCCATCAGGGCCTCGCCCACCACTGCCAGCGCCGCCCCGGCCAGACTCGAGAAGTGTGCAATCAGGCCGTCGAGGTCGTCTGCCGAATACCTCTCCATCTCCATACCGCCAACGTACAAATCCCGAGTGACAGATTTGAGTCGAACCGAGCGATCGGAGAAGAAATCTCGGCCACCTCACCGTCGGCCACCAGCATCAGATAAGCGAGCCGTCGCCGGGGCGCTAGCCCCTTCTAGCCCACCCGCTCAGCAGTCAGCCGTCAATAACCCCAGACATCGTGGGCCACCTCCACGGTACGGGCCAGCTTCCGCCACTGGTCGTCTTGGCTGAGGAGGTTGCCGTGTGCCGTGGACGAGAACCCGCATTGGTGGCTCAGCGCCAGCTGGTCGAGTGGCATGAACTGTGCCGCCTCGTCGATCCGCTTCTTGACCACGTCTGCGTCCTCGACCTCGGGCCGCTTCGAGCTCATCAGGCCGAGCACCACCATCTTGTTCTCGGGCATGAACCGCAGCGGGGCGAAGTCCCCTGATCGCTCGTCGTCGTACTCGAGGAAGAAGGCATCGACGTCCATCTCGTTGAGCAGGATCTCCGCCACCGGCTCGTACCCGCCCTGGGTCACCCAGGCGCTCTTGAAGTTCCCCCGACAGAGATGGATCGCGGCCACCATGTCGTCGGGCCGGCCCTCGAAGGCATCGTTGACGAGACGGCTGTAGAGCCGGGTCAGCTCATCGGGATCGTCGCCCCGGGCCGCGGTCCGCTCCCGGACATCGGGATCGCAGAGGTAGGCGAGGTTGGTGTCGTCCATCTGCACGTAACGGGCGCCCCGTGAGGCCAGGTCGGCGATCTCCTCCCGATAGGCGGCGGTGAGGTCGTCGAAGAACTGGTCGAGGTCGGGATAGACCTCCTCGCTTATCCCCTGCCGTCCACCCCGGAAATGGAGCATCGACGGCGCAGGGATCGAGACCTTCGGCGTCTCCGTCACCTGCGACGCCAGATAGTCGAAGTCGGCGCCTTGGATGGGCCGGGCGTGGCGGATCGGGGCCTCGACGTGCATCGTCGGCGGGGAGAACTCGATCTCGGTGCCGTCGGTGCGATGGAACCTGGCCAGGAAATCGCCCTCGAGCACCGTCACGCCGTCCAATTGCTCCAAGAAGTCGACATGGAACATGAAGCGACGGAACTCGCCGTCGGTGATCCCCTTGAGGCCTACGTCTTCCTGCTGTCTCACCACCTCGGCGATGGCCTCGTCCTCGACCTCCCTCAGCTCTTCGGCGCCGATCTCTCCCTCGGCGCGCGCTGCCCGGGCGTCGACAACCGTCTTGGGCCTCAGGAAGCTCCCCACGTGGTCGGCTCGAAACGGGGGGCGATCACTCATCGTCGTCTCCTTTGGTGGGTCCGGCGCCGACTGTACCGTCCACTGCGCATCGGATGCCGTGGGGTGCTCAGTCGGAGCTTTGGGCGACCGGTGGGGTCCCGTGAGTGTGAAACGACTCGATGGTCTTCAGACCCCAAGCCTGTCCCTTGGCCCGGTCGGCTTCCGTCCAGGTTATGAGCT
>JBOGEU010000276.1:0-4878 GCA_050741995.1 Acidimicrobiia bacterium
CCACCCGGATCGGGTTCCCGGCGCCGAGGAACGACGAGAGGACCAGCAGCACGGCCAGAAACGGGAGGGTGAGGAACAGGTCGGTGATCCGCATCAGGATGTTGTCGACCTTGCCCCCGTAGTAGCCGGCGATACCCCCGACCAGGATCCCGAGCACGGTCGACATACTGGCGACGATGAACGCAACGTACATCGAGGTACGGGTCCCGAAGAGGGTCCTCGAGAAGTAGTCGCGCCCGATCTTGTCGGTGCCGAAGATGTGAAAGCCCTCGAAAGTCGGTGCCAACGACCGGTCCGGGACATTTGTCGCGTCGAACGGGTAAGGGGCCACGAAATCGGCGAACAACGCGGCGAGGAAGATGAGGACGAGGATGACGAGGGCGCTCATCGCCAGCTTGTGCTGGAAGAACTTGCGTCTTGCCAGCTGCCATTGGGTCAGCGACTCGACTTCGAGCCCTTCCAGGTGCACCGACTCGAGTGCGGCCCGGGTCGCCTCGGTCTCCAGCGCCTCGTCGGCGTGCACCTGCTGATCAGTCATATCTGATCCGGGGATCGAGCCAGCCATAGATGATGTCGGCGACGAGGTTGGCGACGATGACTGCCACGGCGGTGATCATGAGCCAGGCCATCAGGGTGTAGATCTCGCCGCGGATCAACGAGTCGATGAAGAACTTGCCCATCCCTGGCCAGGCGAAGATGGTCTCTGTGATCACCGCCCCGCCGAGGACACCGCCGAAGTTGAGGGCGGCGACGGTGACGATGGGGATCATGGCATTGCGCAGCGCGTGCTTCATCGTCACGGTTCGCTCGCTCAGCCCCTTGGCCCGTGCGGTTCGGATGTAGTCCGAGTGCAACACCTCCAGCATCGAGGCCCGCTGGTAGCGGCTGTAGGTGGCGACGTTGACATAGGCAAGGGTGATGATCGGCAGCACCATGTGCTGGACCCGGTCGATAAGCGGGTTGGTCGCCTCGAGGCTCGACTGCCCGAAGGTGTAGAAGAGCCTTATCCCCGTTTTCAGGAAGAAGGTGGTCGCCAGCGCTTGGAGGATGAGGGCGAACCAGAAGATCGGCACCGAGAAGCCGAAGAAGCTGATGGTGGTGGTGGTGTAGTCGAAGAAGCTGTACTGCTTCTTGGCGGAGAAGACGCCGAGCAGGACGGCGAGCACCACGGCGATCGCCTCGGAGATGAGGACCAACTGCAGGGTGTTGCCTATGGCCCGCTGCAGGTCGGGCCAGATCGGGTTGTCGCCGATGGCGGTGTTGCCGAACTGGTTGAAGAACATGTCTTTCACCCAGAACGCGTACTGGATGATGATCGGGTCGTCCAGATGCTTCCGATCGATGATGTTCTGCAGCGTGTTCTGGCTCATGTTCGGTATCAGCTGGAGCTGTGACAGGGGGTCCGTCACCAGCGACATACCGAAAAAGACCAAGAGGGAGGCTGCGATCAGCACAGGAATGCTGTACAGCAGCCTGCGCGCGATGAAAGTTGCCATGCACTGCCTCCGTCCGGGCGAACACGCCCTTTTACTCTACACCCCACCCTTTCCCGCGACCCGGGGAAACGTGTCGGTTTCGAACGAGTACGGGGCCGCCCGAAGGCGGCCCCGTACTCCATCAATCACGAGCCGGCCGATCAGCCCTCGGGGACGATCGTCTCTGCGCTCTCGATGAGCTGTGGCACGTACTGGAAGTCCGGGGTGATGGTGTAGGCACCCTCCAGGACTCCAGTCGCCACCAGTGCGGCGGCGAACAGGTTGCCGTCAGGCTCCCACACGTTCATCGACTCGGGCTGCTGGTCGGCACCGAAGATCACCGTCTCCTTGCCGGTCCAGTCGCCGATGTTCCAGAACGGGCCGATCTGTGTCGCGTTGTCCTGGGGACCCACGACCGTCGAGTTCCACGCGAAGAACGTGGGCTTCTGGTACATCGGGATCAGCGGGACGTCCGCCAGCCACAGGTCATCAGCCTCGTTGTAGACGGCTGCCCGCTCTGCCGGGTCGACGATGCTGTCCGTCGACTTGATCATGGCGTCGACTTCCTCGTTGCAATAACGAAGGTTGTTGTTGGCGCCGAAGCCGTTCGGGGCATCACCTTCGCAGTAGTACAGGGTGTTGCCGCCCTGCGGATCGGGAGAGCCGACCCATGCGAAGTTGAAGACCTGCCACTGGTCGGCGCCGCCGTAGATGAACTCGTCGGCGAAGACCTCGGAGGCAGGACCGAACTTGGCCGTCACCTCAATGCCGATGGCGGCGAGGTCGGCCTGGGCCAGCTCGAACTGGAGCTCACGCCCTTCGTTACCGGCCGTGGTCGACCAGGTGAACGAAAGACGCTCACCACCGCACTCGTAGACGCCGTCGCCACCCTTGGTGCAACCGTTGTCGACCAGGAGCGCCTCGGCAGCTGCCGGGTCGTAGGGGAACCGCTCGTTGAAGTGGTCCTCGTAGTTGGCACTGGTGTTCAGCCAGACCGAGTTGCCGAGAGGCTGGGCATCAGCGGCAATCGGGCGGACGACCGCTTCCACGACCGCGTCCCGGTTGATCCCCTGTGCGATGGCCTGACGGACAAACAGGTTCTGGAGACGGGCATCGTCCTGGTTGAAGTCGAAGTGTTCCCAAATCGGGCCCAATCCGGCTTCCCATTCGACACCGTCGATGGCATCGACCTCTTCCACCAGCGAGACCTGAGGCTGCGGGTAGAACATGTCGATCTCTTGGCCGCGGAGAGCCTGGACCTGGGTCTGCGAGTCCTCCAAGAAGACGATGTTCACGGTCTGAACGTCGCCGGATGCCTCGCCCCAATAATCGGGGTTCCGCTGGAGGACGATTCGCTCGTCAGGCACCCACTCCACCATCTGGAAGGGACCCGACCCCATTGTGATCAGGTCGTCCCATATGGCGTTGAATGGCTGGTCCTCCAGGATGTGCTTGGGCATTATGCCCGGCTGCTGGAACAGGCTCTGCCATGGGGCGTAGATCGCGCCGAACGCGAAGACGATCGTCTTCTCATCGATGATCTCATAGCCAGTGATCTGGTTGTAACCCTCACGGCTCGTTATGTCCAACACGGGGTTGATGATGGTCTCGTAGGTGAAGGCGAAGTCGTCCGCCGACACCGGCGTGCCATCTGCCCACGCCGCGTCCGGTTGAATGTTGTACTTCACACAGAACGCATCGGGGCACTCACCGACGACGGTGCTCGGGGGAGCAGCTGTCGTGGCGGGTTCTGAGGGGGCCTCCGTGGTCGTCGCCTCCGACGCCGTCGTAGTGGTCGCGGTATCGCCACCGCAGGCGGCGGCTACCAGGGCTAGGACGGCGAGGAGGGACGCCCATCGGGCGACCCGGGATGTGCGCAGGGCTCGCACTATTTGTTTCCTCCCTTGTGGCTTACTTCAGGGATCGGAGCAGGAGCTCTTCACCCACGGCCATTCCCAGGAAAATTCGGGAAGGCCGTCCGGAATATATCTCGGTAGCCGCGAAAGGTAAAGCAGTCGTCCACCAATGCAACCGTCCGAGTCGGCCTCCCGTCATTCTTGCGCGACGGTGTCGGGTGCGTCGAGAATGACGTCGTGGTGCCTTCTCGTCTCCGAGATGAGGGCCTGGATGATGCCTGTCATCGGCAGGGCCAGGATGACCCCGATCGGGCCCAGGAGTTGTGAGCCGATGATGATGGCCCCGATGGAGACCGCGGGATGGATCTCCATCGTTTTCCTGGTGATCCGGGGACCGATCAGATAGTTCTCCAACTGCTGATAGGCCACGAAGAACACGATGACCCAGGCCATGGTGCCGACGCCCTTCGCCGACAGGGCGACGATCGCCGGGAGCACCGCCGCCAGATAAGTGCCGATGACCGGGATGAACTGGCTGAGGACCCCGACCCAGATCCCGAGGGGCACCGAGAAGGGGACGCCCATCAAAGTGAGAAAGATCGAGGCCAGGGTCGCACTGACCAAAGCGAGTATCAGTCGAGAGTAGATGTACCCGCCCATCTTCTCGACCGCGACGTCCCAAACATGCAAGGCCTCCCGCTGGCGCTTCTCGGGCATCGTCGAGAGAAGCGTCCGCTGGAGCTGGGGCAGCTCGGCCACCATGTAGAACGAGAACAAAGCCACGGTGGTGGCAAAGAACAGGAACCCCGCAACCCCGGCGGTCACGCTCACCAGGCCGCCGAGGATCGTCCCTCCGGCGCCGGCGATGACGTCGGGTAGCTCAGCAGCTTGTTGTTGCAACGCCTCGGTGGACAACTCGACACCGAACCAGTCGTCGGCGAGCTGGGTCACCGACTCGATGTAGCCGGGCAGGGCATCGATCAAGTCGTTGATCTGACCGATGAACAGAGGGGCCAGAGAGACCAGGAACACCACGAGGAGGAGGATCACGACCAGGAACACCAGGCCGGTCGCCATCCCTCGCTTCCATCCCCGCTTCTCGAGGTAATGGACAGGCGGCTCGATGGCAACCGCGATGAACACCGAGACGAAGAGCATGAACACCAGGCTGCGAAGTTGAAAGACCAGGTAGAGAACCGCGGCAGTGGCGACCAGCACGCCGGCCACGACGAGGGTTCGGCGTCGGAACTGACGGTTGTCCTGTCGGTCGGCTGGATTCGTCATGGATGTGTGAGCCTAAAGCCGGTTACGCCGCGAAGTCGCCGCGCCGGAGTGATCCGTCGGTGAAATAGTGCGAGGGTGTCTCCGAGTCATCGGCGTCACTGAGGCAAGGAGAAAAGCGCAGTCGCAGCGGGGAGCTGCGGCGAACATTTTCGACACCGCCAGGGGCGTCGATGGCCGGAGAGACGCCCCGAGTATCCAAGCGGCGGGTCACTAGCCTCCGCCCGGATGCGTCTCGCCGTCACCCTCTACCGCACCGTGCTCAC
>JBOGEU010000277.1:0-1082 GCA_050741995.1 Acidimicrobiia bacterium
GTTATCGATGGTGAAGTCACCCACCGGCCGCAGTCCCTCGACACGGGGGAAGAACGAGGAGTAGATCAGCCAGCCGAAGAGGACCAGGATCGGCAGCGAGGCGAGCAGCAGGGCGAGGGCGGGCAGCAGGCTGCTCCAGCGTCGGACGCCCCGAGTCGGTGTCTCGTACCCGATCATCGCCTCAGCCCACCTCGATCTTTGGTTCGCTGACGAGATCGCGGAACCGGAACACGCGCAGGAGGATGGCGCTCACCGCCACGCCGATCACGACGAGAATCGCCGCCATTGCCGCGCCGAGCCCGAACTGCAGGTTGCCGAAGTAGCTGTTGAGCGCGGTGTGGAACGCCCAGAGGCTCCAGACCTCCGTGCCGTAGAGACCGGGGCCGCCGTCGGTCGTCAGCAGGATGTACTCGTACGATGCGATGAGGCTCATCGCCTGGTACACGAACACGAACAGGATCGGCCAGCGCAGCAGCGGGAGGGTGATCCGCCGGACGATCTGCCAGGCACCCGCCCCATCGACCCGGGCGGCGCGGAACAGGTCCTGCGGGATGCTCTGGATGGCACTGGTGAAGATCAGCATGCCGAAGCTCGCCCCAACGAACCCGTTGATCAGGATGATGATCAGCCACGGATCGGTCGACAGCCACGCCCGCTCCTCCAGCCCGAGGGGGCTCACCAGCTGGTTGATGATCCCGAATGGGGGCGCGGCCGAGGCCCACACCCACATCAGCGCGTAGACGACCGAGGGGGTGATCCGGGGCAGCAGCCAGAGGGCCCGGAAGAACCGGCCGGCTCCCAGGCGGACGTGGACCGTCAGCAGGGCGATCCCGAGGCCGACGAGGACGTTGAAGGCAAGCGTGAACCCGACGTACAGGATCGTGTTGCGGATGATGATCGGGGTGAACGCGCTCCGGGCCAGCTGCTGGTAGTTCGCCGGGCCGATCCATTCCCAGCGCGACAGCCCCGTTGCCGTGGACGTGTCGGTGAAGCTCAGGGCCAGGGTGATCACGGCCGGGGCCACGAAGAAGACCAGGACGATGGCCACGACCGGCAACATGAACACCATGGCGGCCGAGTGG
>JBOGEU010000278.1:0-5543 GCA_050741995.1 Acidimicrobiia bacterium
TCCATGATCCTGTCGATCAGGCGGCGCCCGGTTGTCGTCGGCAGCGGGGGCATGGTCTCGATGTGGCGGAGTTTGGGCTCGCCTCCGACCACCAACCCTTCGGCAAGGATCTCGGGAAGGGCTTCGAGCAAGGTCCTCTTCTCCTCGCCACTGCGACGACGCAGCTCGAAGTTGAGCAGGTCCATCCTCCCGTGGAGGAGACGGCGGTAATAGGAGATCTGGGTTTCGACGTCCTCGGCAGCCTCCCTGCGCTGTCGCAATTCGTCGAGATCGACGTCGGCGATGTCCTCGAGGTACTCCGGTTCGAGAACGGTGTCGATGCGGCGTCTGTGCTCGCTCACGTCGGCCACGTTACCTGCAGGCCCCGGCCAGCGTCGGATACGAGTTGACCGCCGCGGAGCCGCGGCCCCCGGGATGGATCTCGAAATGGAGATGGGGGGAACCGCCCCGGGCATTACCGGTGTCGCCGTTGAAGCCGATGGTCTGGCCCTGGCTGACACTGGCCCCTGACGACACGTTGAAGTCGGCAAGGTGGGCGTAGTAGTAGGCGACCCCGTTGCCGGTCGACAGCCAGATCGTCTTCCCACCGAGGCCTCCGGTCCGGGTGCTCACCTTGCCCGCCGCCACCGCATAGATCGGCTCGTTCCATGCGGCGAACATGTCGGTGCCCTTGTGATGGCGCCCACCGGAGCGGGGATAGCCCCAGGAGTCGATGAACGAGGTCCGGCCCGGGGTGATCGGGCAGATGAAGGAGCCGACCTGGACCGAGCCTGCGGCCCGCTGCCTGGCTCTCGCCGCCAGCTCTGCCTGCTGGGCGTCGTACTTGGAGGCGAGGTCCTTGCATCGGCCCGAGAGCTTTGCGTAGGCGGTCTGCTCCGCTTCCATCGCCGATTCCTGGGCGTTCCTCGCATCGAGCTTGTTCGTCTCGACTTCCTCCAGCTCGATCCTGGTATCGGTGAGCTGACTCTGGAACCGATCCAACTCACTGCGGGCCGCGAACAACTCACCGATCGACTCCTGGCCACCAGTGGCCGCCGCGGTCAGGAATTCGGAGGTGGTCATGTACTCGTCCACCGACGAGGCGGAGAAGATGATCCCCGGACTGGAGAGGCCGCCGCTCATGTAGAGCTCCACCGCCTGTTCTTCGATCTTGGTCTGGACCTGTTCCAATTCGTCGGAGTGAACGGTGACCGAGCCGGCAACCGCTTCCTGCTTTCGCTCCACCTTGTCGACCGCGACGACGGCCACCTCGTACTCTTCCGCGGCGGCGGCAAATGCGCCCTGCGCATCCCGGTACTCCGCGAGGGCTTGGCGGGAGTCGGCACACGCCTCCTCGACCTGAGTCTTGGTGATGGCCCCACTGGCCAGCGGGAATGTCGAGGCCAGGATACCGATCGAGGTGAGGAGCAATACGACGCGTAGCAGCGCCTTTTTGGCGACCATCGCCCGAAATCGTAACCACAGAGAGTGGGTTGGAGTAGTCCAAGTGTGGGATCGAGGGGCTCACCGTTGCCACTCAGGGCCACTGACCCGCATGTGACCCCGGCGGATCCCAACTTGCGGAGTCAGAAGATGAGCAGGAGGAGCGGGTAGAAAATCGAGGCTCCGAGCACCACCCCGTCGAGTGATATCAGGGTCCCGGGGGGGCGTTCGGTCAATGCCACCCGACCGGTGCGCAGCATCGATGAGAAGCCACGTCCAGCCACCAGGGCCACCGCCAGCCCGAGACCCACCAGCAAGTAGCCGGCTAGATCCAGGTCCCAGAGCAATGCCGCCAGCACCGCGGCGAGGATCGCCCCGACAGCGGTCACCGAGTAGGGGTCGAGCAGCGGGAGCGCCGGAAGCCGGTCGACCAGGGCGCCGAGAAGGAGCCCGGCGACCACGGAGACGAGGAAGACGTCGGCGGCGCTCCCCTGGGGCGAGTGCGCCGACCGGGCCAGGACCAGAGAAGCGGTGCTGAGCCCGGCGAACAACGAGACCATGACCGTGGGGCTGAAAACGTCGACCTGGCGGTACCGGGGGAATGCCACCGCCCACCCAAGACCCACGGCGACTGCGATCCCCACCGAGAGGGCGTAGCCCGACCCGCCCATGACATGGGCCGCCATCGCGGCACCGGCTGCGGACACGACAACGGGGAGCGAGGCAAATTCCTTTCGCCGGGCGGAGAAGACCGAGCCGAGGTCGACGGCCCATGCCCCGGCGATGGCCACGAGTGCCGCCGCCCAGATCTCCTGTCCCTGGGTGTTTGCGATGACCGCCACCACGGCGACCGCGATCGGGAGGAACCCGATCAGGTCGACGGCGGCGAAGGTGGTGACAGGCTGGCTACCTCCCGACACCGGAGGGATGAGAACGATCTCGTCGGAGTCGGCGACCTTGTCGTCGATCGAGGCCGTCTCACCGTTGATCCAGATTCGGGATGTCTCGACGCCACGCCGGAACTCGGGACCGAACTTCTCGGCCGCCTCCTCGATCACCCCGCCCACCGTGTCTGAGGGCACCTCGATCCTCGAGGTGCCGGCGATCTCACGTAGGTTGGCGAATAGCCGGAGCTTGGCCATGTGCCAAGGGTAAAGCGTACCGACGCCACATCGCGGCTCTCGGTTCGCATCGGATACTCTCCAAAGCATGGACGACAATGTGCTGGTGGCCGTCGACGTCCCTCTGATCGGGGACGAGCGCCACAAGAATTGGGCAAAGGTCGTCGAATCGGTGGACACCGCCCGGGCTTCGGGTTGGGCGTTCGGTGGGCCATTCGTCGCTGTCGGCGGGATACAGGACGTGCCGATGGGATCGGTGCTCCTCGTGTATGGCGAGCGCGGCTCGCGGGCGAATCCCCAGATCACGGCCCGTGTCTACCTGGTCAATTCCGACTCGACGATCAGCCTCGAGGCAGAGGCCAAGGGCAAGGCGTGGGCCCGGACTCTGAGGGACCCGGTCGAACGTTGTCTCGGAATGGATTCGGCACCCCCCGACTTGTCGTATCTCAGCGATGATCTGCTCGCAGGCGAGCTGCGGGCCAGAGGATGGGAGGTCGAGCGGAAATGAAGGCGATCGTCGTCACCGAGATCGGAGGCCCGGAGCAACTCGTTCTCAGCGAGGTTCCCGATCCGGCGCCTGGCCCCGACGACCTGCTCGTCGATGTGGAGGCCGCCGGGCTCAACTTCATCGACGTCTACCACCGCATCGGGCTCTACAACCTGGCCCCGCCGTTCACACCGGGTCAGGAGGGCGCGGGCACGGTCATCGGTGTGGGCGCCGGGGTGGAGGACTTCGAGGTGGGGGACAAGGTCGGCTGGGCCAATGTGCTCGGCGCATATGCCGAGAGACAGGTCGTGCCCGCGGACAAGGCGATACCGATCCCCGATGGATTGGATGCCGCCACCGTGGCCGCGGTCCTGCTCCAAGGCATCACCGCCCACTACCTGTGCACCGACACCTACCGGTTGGCTCCGGGTGACAGATGTCTGATCCACGCCGGCGCCGGCGGGGTCGGGCTGCTTCTCACCCAGATGGCCAAACACCGCGGCGCCGAAGTGCTCACCACGGTCGGCACCACCGAAAAAGCCGAGCTGAGCCGGAAGGCGGGCGCCGACCATGTCATCGTCTACACCGAGACCGACTTCGGCGAGTCGGTGGAGGCGATCGCGGGGCCCAAGGCCCTCGACGTGGTCTACGACGGTGTTGGCGCCGACACCTTCATGAAGGGCCTGGACCTGCTCCGGCCCAGAGGGCTGATGGCCACATTTGGCAACGCATCGGGGCCGGTCCCGGAGATCTCACCCCTGCTGCTCTCCCAGAAAGGGTCGCTGTTCCTCACCCGGCCCACCATGGCCCATTACATACAGACCAAAGCGGAGTTGCTGTCGCGCTGTGCCGATCTGTTCGCCTGGATCAGGTCGGGCAGCCTGGAGGTGCGGATCCACGCCGAGTACCCCCTGGCCGAGGTCGGTCGAGCGCACCGCGCCCTCGAAGAGAGACAGACGACAGGCAAGATCCTGATCCGACCTTGAACGGCCACGGCCAGGGCCGCCTTCCGCTGAAGAGCCGCCTCGCCTGGAGACTCGGTCTGCCGGCGATAAGGGCCACTGCCCGGGTGGCCTGGAGGATGAGCCTCGACCGCGGGCCAGGATTTCCGCCGCCCCCGTTCGTGCTGGCCGCCAACCACTATTCGTTCCTCGACCCGCCCCTGATCGGGGCGATATATGGGAGTCGTGTCCGCTTCGTCGCCCTCGTCGACCTATATGGCAATCGGCGTTGGATCGATTGGGCGCTCGACGCGTTCGAGGCGGTGCCGATTGGTCGTGGGACCGTGCCTCTCGGGGCGATGAGGCAATCCCTCGCCCATCTCGAGCAGGGAGGGGTGATCGGGGTCTTCCCCGAGGGGATCCGGGTGAATCGGTTCGGTGACGCGGCCGTCAATCGCGGGGCGGCTTGGCTCGCCGTCCGCGCCCGGGTGCCGCTGGTGGCAGTGGCCGTGATCGGGACCGACCGTGTCCTCGGCATCGACAACAAATTCCGCCGGGGCCGGGTCGAGGTGGTCGTGGGCCCGACCCTCCACCCAAACGGATCGGGCCGCCAAGCCGTGGCCGATCTCACCGACCAGTGGATGCAGTGGGTGCGGAATACCGTCTCGTGATGCCGGCGAGAATGGTCTCCGGGCCCGGCCGGGTTAAGTTGGGATGACCGTGAGCCATCTCGATTACTTGACCACAGAGCCTGCAAACGCGGCGGTTCCCCTCAGCTGCCTGGACGGGCGCCCGCTCCCCCAGGACCGCATGTACATGCGAAACAGCTTCTCCATGCCCGACCCGGGCACGGTGAGCGGCTCGATCGACGTGATCGTCCCCGGCCGCAGCCCGCGCACGCTGGCCCTCGGTGACCTGGCCCCATTGCCTCGGGCCGGCGTCGCCATGGTCCTCGAGTGCGCGGGGAACGGTCGCTCCCTGATGACCCCGGTCCCGTCCGGGGTGGCGTGGGGGCTGGGCGGCGCATCGCCGGTTCAGGTGTCGGGAGTTCGTTTGCGCGACTTGATCGGAGAGCTCTCCGACGAGATCGTCGACGTTGTTTTCACCGGCGCCGATCAGGGAGAGGTCAGGCCCGAGGGAGCGGTCAACTACCAGTTCTCACTCGATGTCGGCCTGGCCCGGTCGCCGGTCCCGCTCATCGTCACCCACCTGGATGGCGAGCCGCTGGCTCACGAGCATGGCGGGCCGGTCCGACTCGTGGTGCCCGGGCACTACGCGATGAAGTCGGTGAAGTGGCTGACACGGATCGAGGCTGTCACCGAGCCTTTCCTCGGTCATTTCGTCAACCGGTACCGATATCGCGGCGACGACGAATTCGAGGCCGGCTCCCCGGTGGGGAGGATCCAGGTCAGGTCGGTCATCGCCCAGCCCGAGCACGGGGCCGAGTTGCCTGCGGGCAAGGTGTGTGTCCGGGGATCGGCCTGGTCGGGCCGGGGCGCCCTCGCCCGGGTCGAATTGTCAACCGACGCCGGGAAGACCTGGGAGGAGGCGAGTCTGAGACCGGGCCCGGAC
>JBOGEU010000279.1:0-7751 GCA_050741995.1 Acidimicrobiia bacterium
GGCGAGGTCGGTCAGTCGGAGACGCCGATCGAGATGTAGCCGCACTCGGCACAGATCTGGCGGACGATCCCGATCCCTCCCGGTGCCTCGACGAACTCGTGCTCGTGGACGGCTTTGTTCCTGGCGAATGCGGAGCGCACGGCTCCCAGCAGCCCACCCCGCTCGACCGGGGATGCAGGCGCCGGGGCGCCGGTGAAGACCGGCTGCTTCGCCGGCTGAGCCGGCGGTGGCTCGTCGTCCGGACCTGCTTCCTGCGCTTTGCGCCCCTCGTAATGGCCGAGATCGACCACCAGGTCCCGAGCCCCCTCCTCGCCACCCTCGTCCGACGAGGTGCTGAGCAGTTCCTTCACCAACTCGGGTACTTCGGCGGCGACGGGCTCCGGAGGGCTCTCGGGCACCGGTGCCGGCTCGATCGGCTCCTTCGGCGGACCGGCAGCCGGCGCCGGCTGGGGCTCGTCGGTGATCGGCTCGTCCCATGGCGAAGCCGGCGGCGGGTTCTCCATCTCGGGCTCGGCGAACACGGCCCCCATGTCGGAGGCTTCGGGAACCGGGTCAGCCGGCTTCGATGCGACCGTCCTGAACAGCCCGGGGCCCGGTCGTACGCCGCGAGCCGGGGGTGCCGGTGCCTCCATGTCTTCGTCGGCGGGACGCACGTCCTGGACCGGTGATGGGCGGAACACCCGCTCAACCACAGACGGATCGGGCGGCTCGGTCGGCTCGGGCTCGACCACGGCGGCAGGCACCTCGTGCCTCTCGAGAGGCTCGGAGAATCGATCGCGGACGGTCCCGATCGGCCCCAGCCTCGGAACCCCCCGCCCGGCCGCCTCGAGGTTCTGCAGCATGGCAGCCCTCAGGTCGCCGATGCGCGATGGCACTGTGCCCCTACGAGAGCGGCCCACGGCCACCACGCGGCGGGGAATCGCCATCGACTTGTAACGCGCCCAGACCTCTGCCATGTGGTCGACGCCCTTGTAGGCGAAATCGACCGGCTCATCGGCGATGAAAGTGATCTCTTCGCCGCCCATCGACAGCGAGAAAGCGCTGGAGACGAGACGGGATGCCTGGACGTCGAACAGGGACCATCGCCCGAGAGACTCCCCTTCGAGGAAGACCTCTACCTGGTCGTCCTCGACCAGAACCGTGGCGGGGACACCCGGGTGGTCGATCTCCGGAACCCTTACCTGACCGGTGAACTTCACCGTGACACCGTCTTCTCTGCGTCCCTGCCCGCGCCAGTGCTGCACATCACGATCCCATTCACCCGCCGAAAGTCAAGTGGAGATTCAAGAGTAAGCATCGAGTGGCGGACAGGCACAAACCAGGTTGCGATCTCCGCCCGGCCCGTCGACCCGGCCGACCGGGGGCCAATACTTGTCGATGCGGAGCGACGGGACCGGATATGCGGCCGTCTCCCGGGGATAAGGGTGTCCCCAATCGTCGGACACCACCTCCGCGGCAGGATGTGGTGCGTTCTTCAAAGGGTTGTCGTCGCGGTCCCATTCCCCCGACTCGATGCGGGATATCTCGGCGTGGATCGAGATCATCGCCTCACAGAAGCGATCCAACTCCTCGAGGCTCTCCGATTCGGTTGGCTCGATCATGAGGGTGCCGGCGACGGGAAAAGAGAGGGTTGGGGCATGGAAGCCGTAATCGGCAAGCCGCTTGGCCACATCCTCGGCGCCGACTCCGGTTGCCCTGGTCAGGGGCCGGAGGTCGACGATCGACTCATGGGCCACCCGGCCGTTCTTCCCCGAGAAGAGCACGGGAAAGTACGGATCGAGTCGGCGGGCCAGGTAGTTGGCCGACAGGATGGCCGTCTCGCTGGCGGCCCTCAACCCGTCGGCACCCATCAGGCAGATGTAGGCGTATGGGATGACCAGGATCCCCGCAGAGCCGAACGGAGCGCCGGAAACCGGCCCGATGCCGCTCGGCGGCCCGGCCCGCTCGTTGAGTGGGTGATTGGGGAGGAACGGCGCCAGGTGACTCTTCACCCCGACCGGGCCCACCCCCGGGCCCCCACCGCCATGGGGGATGGTGAAGGTCTTGTGCAGGTTGAGATGGCCGACGTCGGCCCCGAAGTCGGCCGGCCGTGACAGACCGACCAACGCGTTCAGGTTCGCCCCGTCCACATACACCTGCCCGCCATGGCCGTGGACGATCTCGATCAACTGCCTCACGCCTTCCTCGAACACACCATGGGTCGAGGGGTAGGTGATCATCGCCGCCGCCACCCGTCCCTCATTGGCCGCCGCCTTTGCCTCGAGGTCCGCCAGGTCGACATTCCCCGCCTCGTCGGTGGCCACCACGACCACTCTCATCCCCGCCATCACCGCCGAGGCGGCGTTGGTCCCATGAGCCGACGAGGGGATGAGACACACGTCCCTCGCATCGTCGCCACGAGACCGGTGATAGGCGCGGATGGCGAGGAGCCCGGCGAGCTCACCCTGGGATCCGGCGTTGGGCTGGAGAGAGATGGCCTCATATCCGGTGATCCGGCAGAGACGCTCAGACAGATCGTCGATGAGGGCCAGGTAACCCGACGCCTGATCCTGGGGCGCATAGGGATGGATCCCGGCGAATTCGGGCCAGGTCATCGGGATCATCTCGGTCGTGGCGTTCAGCTTCATGGTGCACGACCCGAGGGGGATCATGCTCCGGTCGAGAGCCAGGTCGCGATCGGCCAGCCGGCGGAGATATCGCAGCATCTCATGCTCGGACCGGTGGACGTTGAAGACGGGATGTGTCATGAATTCGGAGCTTCTCGCCAGCTCGGCCGGCAGCGCCGATTCGCTGCCATCGGCGATCTCCACCGCATCGAACGCCTCGAGGACCCATGCGACCACTTCCTGTGTCGTCGTCTCGTCGAGTGCGATGCGGACGTGGTCGTCGTCGACGACGCCGAGATTGATCCCCTTCGCCAGGGCGGAGTCGACGACCTCGCCGGCTCGCCCCGGGACCCGGACGGTGATGGTGTCGAACCACGATTCGTTCTCCACCACGTGACCGGCGCCGGCGAGCGATGACGCCAGCAGGCAGGCCAGCCGATGGATCTCCCAGGCGATGCCCTTGATCCCTTCCGGCCCGTGCCAGCAGCCGTAGAAGCCGGCGACCACCGCCAGCAGGACCTGAGCCGTGCAGACGTTGGACGTGGCCTTCTCACGGCGGATGTGCTGCTCGCGTGTCTGAAGGGCGAGCCGGTATCCGACACGTCCGGCGTTGTCATGCGACACGCCGACCAGACGGCCGGGAAGGGCGCGGACATGGGCCTCCCTGGTGGAGATGAAGGCGGCGTGTGGGCCCCCGTAGCCGAGGGGCACCCCGAAGCGCTGCGTCGACCCGACGGCGATGTCCGCACCCCACTCACCGGGTGGGGCCAGCAGGGAGATGGCGAGGAGGTCTGTGGCCACCGCCACCAAGACGCCCGACGCCTTCGCCTCTTCCACCAGGTGGCGATGGTCCCGGATCGCACCCGAGGAGCCCGGGTACGAGAGGAGGAGGCCGAAGGCCGACCCGGGATCGAAGCCGTCGGAGAGCATGCGAATCTCTATTCCTGCCGCCTCGGCGCGGGTCTTCACCACGGCGATGGTCGGGAGATGGCAGTCGTCGTCCAGATAGAACACCGACCGGTCTCCCTTGGCGAGACGCCGGCACATGGTCATGGCCTCGGCTGCCGCCGTCGGCTCGTCGAGAAGAGATGCGTTCGCCACCTCGAGCCCGGTCAGGTCAGAGACCATCGTCTGGAAGTTGAGCAGTGCCTCGAGACGGCCCTGGGAGATCTCGGGCTGATACGGGGTGTAGGCGGTGTACCAGGCCGGGCTCTCGAGGACGTTGCGCTGGATGACCGGAGGGGTGATGGTGTCGTGATAGCCGAGCCCGATCAGAGAAGTGAGCACCTTGTTCCGGGAGGCGAAACCACGAAGCCTATGGATCGTCTCCGGCTCCGAGAGCGCATCGGGGAGATCGAGGTTGGTGTCGAGGATCGAAGCGGGGATGGTCTCGGACACCAACTCGTCGAGTGTCGAGACACCGACCGTCGCCAGCATCTTCTCGATGTCGTCGGCACCGGGGCCGATGTGCCGGTCTGCGAAGCGCTCTCGTGGGTTGGGCATCTATCTCCCGTGGTCCGAATGCCCTCCCCCGCTGTCGATCGCCTTCAGCCGCGCCTCGACCGAACGGTCCACGTGCCTGAGAGATTCCGGGGAGGAGTTGCCCCTTCGGCGCCCCTCCGATCAGGGGCTCTCCCGTTCGGCGTCGATGGCAAGGCCATGATACGACGGTCACACGTCTCAGATGGCGGTCTCGGCACGTGCGACCGGAGACTGCTCCCCGTAGAGCCGGGTCGGCGGGAGGCTGATCACAGCCACGGGAAGGTCGGCGTTCTGCAATATGTACGAGACTCGATGCCCGTAGAAGGGCCGGTCGGTGAGCCATCGCGTGCTCGTGCCCAACACCAGCAACTCGTATTCTCCCGAGTTGGCAATGCTGACGATCTCCTCCTCGGCGTTGGTCGCCATCCGGACCTCGGTCTCGACCGAGACTCCGAGGCGATCGCCAAAAGCCGCCGCGCTCCTCACCATCTCGTGACCGGCACGCAGGCTGTCGTCCACCGCAGCGCCCTGAAACATGAGCCCTTGGCCCTCGGGCCGGTTGACCACATGCAATGCGAAGACCTCACTGTCGCCGGCACGGGCTATCGAGTAGGCGAATTCCTCGGCGGCGCGGGTCGATCTGGTGGCGGCGACAGGCACCAAGATGCGCTCGGGTAGATCGTTGGAGATCGGGTACGTCTGAGGAGACCGAACCACCACCGTGGGAACGTCGATGCGGGACAGCACTCGGTCGATCACCGTGTTGAAGGTCCCTTCCTGCGATTCGGTGGCTCCCAGGACCACGATGTCGTACCCGAGGCGAGACTCTCTGGCGATGGCGCTCGCCGGATCGCGGGCGGGCCGTCTGACCAGTCGGGCGTCGGGAAGCTGTTCCATGACCTCGGCCGGATCCCCCGGCTCGCCATCGACCGTCCGGAACAACCGGCGCCAGACACCGGCCGCCGCCGGGTCGACGATCATCACGGTCACCTCTGCCTCTTCGAACACGGCGTGCACGAGCTGTGACGCATACCGCGAGTTGGCTCCCCCCCTTGTCGGGAGCAGGATCCGCTTCGATCCGAGGATCTCGCTCGAGGCTCGCAATTCCTCCTTTTCCAGGCGCTTGGCCTCTTCGGGAGGCGTTACCCATCCCGCCACCACGAGCTTGAGGAGCTGCGGAGCCAGGATCGAGGTGACGATCGCCGCCAGCACGATGACGGTGTAGCCGGTCTCGGAGACCACGCCCAGATTGAGGCCGATGATGGCGACGACGATGCCGACTGCACCCAGAGCCGACAGCCCGGATCCGAGCGCAAAAGCCTCGCGACCCCGGATCCCCGTGAACCAACCTCCGATGACGGTGCCGAGGATCTTGGCGACGACCGCGATCATGATGAGGCCGATCGTCCATAGAGCGGCCTCAGCGGAGTCGAGCAGTCCGATGTCGACCCGGAGACCGGAGAATGCAAAGAAGACCGGGGCGAAGAAGCCCGCCGTCATCGTCTCCAGTGTCGACCTCACCTGGGGCAGTTGGTGTCGTACGCCACCGAGGACGATGCCCACGATGAAGGCACCGAGAATCGCCTCCAAGTGAAGAGCCTGGGTGACCGAGCCACCGATCACGGCTGCTACCAGCGTGATCGACAATGCAGCGGTCACCGATGACCCCCCGGTCATCACCAAGCGAAACAGCCGGTCGAGCAGGACACGGCCCAAGGTCACGGTGAGGACGACGAAGAGGACCAATCCGATCATCGATCGTGCCAACTCGACGGGCTGAAACCCGCCCTGGGCGATTCCGGAGAGGGTGGCCAGCACCAACCACCCAACCGAGTCCATCGTCATCCCGGCGGCCAGCGTGACCTGCCCGAAGTTTCGGCGCAGGAAGCCGAGGTCCTGGAGGATCTTGGCCACGACCGGAAGCGCCGATACCGAGAAGGCGAGAGCGATGAAAGCGATGAATAGACGCCTCTCGACCCCTTCTCCGGCGAAATACGGTGGGAGAAGTGTCGCGATGGTGCCTGTCACGGCCAGCGGCACCAGCAGGGCACCGGCGGACACTGACAGCGCCGCCAATCCATAGCGCCTGATGATCCCCAGATCGGTTTCGAAACCGATGACGACGAGGAGCATGATCACTCCGAGCCAGGCGATGCCAAACATGACCGAGTTGACCGTCATGTCGCCGAACACCCGATCGAAGCCTTGGGGCGCAACCCTCCCGAAGACCGTGGGCCCCAACAGGATCCCGGCCAGCAGCTCACCCACTACCGGCGGCTGGCCGACTGTCTTCATCAAGAAGCCAAGTGTCCGCGCGACACCGACCAGCAATAGGATCTGAACCAGGAAAATGAGGACTTGATCCTGGCTCAGTGGAGCTGCCAGGGTTCCGCCGACTTCGGTGGCCAGTGGAATCACCGACGGCAACTTAGTGTCACCACCATCCAGGTACGTCTCTTGCCGGCCGGCCTCAGATGTTGAATCGAAACTCGACGACGTCGTCGGGTCGCATCACATATGCCTTGCCTTCGGTTCGAACCAGGCCTTTGGCCCGGGCTGCAGCCCAGGAGCCGACGGCGACCAGCCGGTCGAAATCGACGACCTCGGCGGCGATGAACCCCCGCTGGAAATCGGTGTGTATCTCTCCGGCGGCCTCAGGGGCGGTGGCGCCGGCGCGGATGGTCCAGGCGCGTGTCTCCTTCTCCCCTGCGGTGAGAAAACTCTGCAGCCCGAGGGCCCGGTATGCGGCTCTGATCACGGCGTGCAACCCGGGCTCGCCCTGACCTATCGAGGCCAGCAACTCGGCTCGCTCCTCTTCTTCCAGCTCGCCCAACTCCGCCTCGATCTGTGCGTCGAGAAAGAGCGCCTCGGCGGGGGCCACCAGCGACGAGAGGCGCTCACGGAGGGCCGCGTCCCGCAGTGCGGCCTCGTCCACGTTGAAGACATAGATCACGGGCTTGGCGGTGAGGAGGTGAAGGTCGGCGAACTCGCCGCCGCGCTTCATCAATCCCTCGTCCCGGCTCACCAACCGGCCGGAGGCGACCACAGTCCTCAGCTCCGTCATCAGGTCGACGGCAGGCCTCAGGCTCTTGTCGAGCGCGGCGTCTTTCTCGAGCCGGGGAAGACGTTTGTCGATGGTCTGGAGATCGGCGATGGCGAGCTCGGTCTCGATGGTCTCGATGTCGGCAGCCGGATCGAGCTCATCCTCGACGTGGAGCACGCTCTGGGAGGTGAAGACCCGCACGACATGACAGATGGCGTTTGCGTCCCGAATGTTGGCGAGGAACCGGTTGCCGAGGCCTTCTCCCTCGCTAGCTCCCTTCACCAGGCCCGCGATGTCGACGAAAGTGACTGTCGCCGGCACGATCTTCTTCGACGAGAAGATTTGAGCCAGTTGGACGAGACGGGGGTCGGGGATGGGCACCACCCCGGTGTTGGGCTCGATCGTGGCAAACGGGTAGTTGGCGGCGAGCACCCGAGCATTGGTGAGGGCGTTGAACAGCGTCGACTTGCCGACGTTGGGGAGTCCGACGATGCCGAGTCTTAGCATCAAGAACTACGCGGACATGCAAAGACAGTCACGAACCGTGAACCCACTTCTCAACCTCGTCGATCAGCTTTGGCGTGAGAGACTCGACCTGCTCGATTTGCTCCGGCTCAAAT
>JBOGEU010000280.1:0-2964 GCA_050741995.1 Acidimicrobiia bacterium
GGCCTGGGTCATGGCCCCATGGAGACGCTGTTCCGGATCACCCTGCCCCTGGCACTTCCCGGCTTCTTGGCGGGCGGGGCCTTGGTCTTCCTCAGTGTCATGAAGGAGTTGCCGGCCACGCTCCTCCTTAGACCGAACGGATTCGAGACTCTGGCCATCCGGATCTGGAGCTCGACCGCCGAGGGTTTTTTGACCCGTGCCTCGGCCGCCGGGGTGATTCTGCTGTTGGTCTCGATCGTGCCACTCTTCCTGGTGATGTCACGTGAGCTCGGCGACTGACCGTCTTGCCATTCGCGCCCGCGACCTGACCCGGTCCTACGGCGATGCGGTGGCGCTCGACCATTTCAGCCTGGACGTCTGGGAAGGCGGGCTGGTCACGCTCCTCGGGCCATCGGGCTGCGGCAAGACGACGGCTCTGCGGGTAATTGCCGGGTTCGAGCATGCCGGCGGCTCGGTCGAGATCCATGGCCGCAGCGTGCTCGGCGACGGAAGGTTCGTTCCACCCGAGAAGCGAAGGGTGGGCATGGTGTTCCAGGACTATGCCCTCTTCCCGCACATGACAGTGGCCGCCAACGTCGCCTACGGGGTGCCCAAGGGCGCCCGGAAGGAGCGGGTGGGAGAGGTCCTGGAGCTGGTCGGCCTCGTCGGCCTCGAGAACAGGATGCCAAACGAGCTGTCCGGTGGCCAGCAGCAGCGGGTGGCTCTGGCCCGGGCCCTTGCTCCCGAGCCCGAAGTCATCCTTCTCGACGAGCCGTTCAGCAACCTCGACGCCAACCTCAGGGATCGGGTCAGACGCGAGCTGCGTCTGATCCTGACCGAGGCCAGCACCACGGCCGTGTTCGTCACCCATGACCAAGAAGAGGCCCTGGCCACGTCCGACATCGTGGCGGTGATGAGGGACGGGCGGGTGCTCCAGGCCGATACCCCGTCACATCTCTACACCCATCCCGCCGACCCGTGGATCGCCGAGTTCCTGGGCGATGCCGACGTGCTCGAGTCGGTGGCCCGCGACGGGCGCGTCGAGACTCCGGTCGGCTCCTTCGACACCGATCTCAGGGGCGGCGTGTCGGTCATCCTCAGGCCGGAGAACGTCCAGATCTCGCTCGGGGAGACCCCGAACGCGGTCGTGGCCGACTCGGAGTTCTTCGGTCACGATCAGCTGGTGACAGTGGCCCTGCACGGCGGCCCCCGGCTCAGGGCCCGGATCGGGCCCCGTCCGGTCTACCAGGCCGGTCAGCCGTGCCGGGTCCGGGCCGTAGAAGCCCGCATCTTCCTCAGGACCGCGTGATCGGGGCTCCAGGGGTCACATGCGGACCTGTGCAACCCGATCACACGTAGCCTGACGACCATGGACTCGGCACTCGCCATCCTGGCTGCGCTCGCCGCCGCGGGGTTCTCGGTCGATCTGTGGTGGGACTACCGGCGACGTCCCCGCCCTCATATCGCAGCCTTCGCGGTCGGAATGACCATGTTCGCCGTCGCCACCCTGGCCTTTTTCATCGGGATCACCTATGGCTGGTCCGGGCCCCTGTATCGAGGCTTCTACCTGTTCGGAGCGGTGCTCAACATCCCATTCCTGGCCCTGGGCTCGATGTTCCTCGTCGTCGGGAAGCGGTCCGGCCACGTCATGGCGCTCGCTCTCGGTGCGCTGACGGCGATCTCCACCACCCTGACCGCCACCATTCCATTCGCCAACCCGCTTCCCGAGACCGGAGTGCCCCACGATGTGTTCGCCTCGGGATTCGGGCCGCGGTTGTTCGCCATCATCGGCGGGGCCACCGGGGCGACGATCCTGATCCTGCTGGCCCTGGTCTCGGTGTTCCGGTTCTGGCGGAAGAACCGGAGGATCGTCTGGGGCAATCTCCTCATAGTGGCCGGAACCCTGGCCGCGGCGTCGGGAGGCACCGGGCTCGCCGTTGGCGAGTCGAGCGCGTTCGCCGTCTCCCTCTTTCTGGCGGTGACCCTGATCTGGGCCGGTTACCGGGTGACGTCGGGTGGGCGTCGGGTGACCCGACAGCCGGAGGGCGCCGTGAGCTCTCAGCCCCCGATGTAGCTCATCTCGACCCGGGAACCGATGCTCACCGTCTGCGATGAGCGGATCTCCGAGTATCGGTCGTCCCGGTTGGACCAGACCCGGTCGATGATGGCTCCCACATCCTCACCGGCCCTGATCGAATCCCGGAGATTGGAGCCCGACGAGGCGAAGAGGCAGGTGTAGAGCACACCTTCGGCTGACAGCCTGGCCCGGGTGCAGGAGCCGCAGAACGGCTTCGTGACCGAGGCGATGACTCCGACCTCGCCCTCACCGTCCAGGTAGCGGAACCGGTTGGCCACCTCGCCCGGGTAATTGGGCGGAATCGGCTCCAACGGGAAGACCCCGCCTATCGCCGAGATCATCTCCTCGGCGGGAACCACATCGTCGAGTCGCCAGCCGTTGGTGGTTCCCACGTCCATGTACTCGATGAACCTCACGATGTGGCCGCTCCCCCTGAAATGCGACGCCATGTCGACCACGGCGTGCTCGTTCACCCCCCGCTTGACGACCGCATTGACCTTGACCGGGCCCAACCCCGCCTCCGCCGCGGCTTCGATTCCTTCCAGCACGGCGGCCACCGGGAACCCGACGTCGTTCATCTTCTGGAAGGTGGGGTCGTCGAGGGCATCGAGGCTCACCGTCACCCGGTGGAGACCGGCGGCAGCCAGGGAGCGGGCCTTTCTCACCAGAAGAGAGGCGTTGGTGGTCAGGGTCAGATCCTCCACGCCTTCGAGGGATGCGAGCTGCCCGATCAATTTTTCCAGATCCTTGCGCAACAGCGGCTCACCACCGGTGATCCGCACTTTGTTCACACCCCGCTCCACGAACAACGCCGCCAGGTTGGTGATCTCCTCGAAGCTCAAGAGCTGATCCCGAGGCAGGAAGACGTGATCCTTTCCGAACAGCTCCTTGGGCATGCAGTAGGTGCA
>JBOGEU010000281.1:0-1080 GCA_050741995.1 Acidimicrobiia bacterium
GTACGAGATACCCGGCGGCGAGGAGGATCAGGATCAGGGTCAAAGGCCGCCGACGATCAGACTTGTAGTCCAGGGGAACCCTGGTGAACATCGGAAATGAGGGTAATGGGTCCGGGACTATGGGTCCCGAGTGGGCGGGCGGGATGAGCCCGCGGTCAGAGCAGAGCCAGTGTGCACTCGCAACCGGCGTGGACCGGAGGGAGACTCGACCCCGGGTCTGCCGATGCCTCGCGGCATGCGCTGCAGGGGGTCCCACTAGCTACCCAACCGAGCCGCACCTGGTCGGCCACCGAGTCGACCAATCCCCGGTGATAGCCGACGAGGGCCAGCTGTCGAACCCGTCGCTCGGCCTCGTCAGTCCGCCAACCCCGGAACACCCGTGACGTGGCCGATTGCTTCTCGCGCTGTCCGTCGCCGGCGTCGATGAGGGCCCGGGAGACGGCGTCGGCCAAGTCAT
Source organism: Acidimicrobiia bacterium (assembly GCA_050741995.1). Taxonomy (GTDB): domain Bacteria; phylum Actinomycetota; class Acidimicrobiia; order Spongiisociales; family ZC4RG35; genus JARDZU01. Next base: position 458 of record JBOGEU010000281.1, read on the forward strand.
CGCCAAAGGTCTCGGCGGCATCCGAGGGTGGAGTGTCGTGTCGTCTCAGCTTCGAGCCGACCATCTCCTCGGCGGTGGCATGGCCCGCCGAATAGCTCTCCGCCCAGAGCCCGATCAGGTCGGCCCGCATCATCTCGGCCAGAGTCGGGCCCTCGGGGAGCCAGCTGTCTTCGGTGCGGATGCTGTCCAGTGCCACGTTTTGGGCATCTGTGACCGCCTTCTTCACGCCACGCAGCGCACGGTTGGTGATCGGCAACAGCCGGCCGTCGCGCAAGTCGAAGGCATCGTCCACGTCACTCAGCTGGGCCGCCGGGACCGGTGGGGTGGACCGGGCCGCGGTCTCTTCCACTTTGGAGCTCACCCCCACCGATGGGCTCGACTTTGCCGGAGAAGACTTCGGGCGCTCCCCTCTCGAGGGGGCGGGCACACCACGCAGTGAGGCGAAGAGGGCCCGAACATCGTCGCCTCCCGACCTCGACGTCGGTTGCTCGGCGACCGTCTCCGGATCTTCGGGTTCCGGTTCCCGCCCTGCCTCCGGTTCCGGCTCGGGCTCCGCCTCCGGTTCCGGCTCGGGCTCCGGCTCGGGCTCCGGCTCGGGCTCCGGGGCAACCGGCCGTGGCTGA
>JBOGEU010000282.1:0-1633 GCA_050741995.1 Acidimicrobiia bacterium
GTGCCCATCGGCCGGTGATGTTGAAGCGTGGGATGAGCTCGTCGCTCGACGAGTTGTTGCAGGCGGCGGAGTACATCCTCTCCGAGGGGAACCAGCAGGTGTTCCTCTGTGAGCGAGGGATCAGGACGTTCGAGACCTCGACCCGGAACACCCTCGACCTGAGTGCGGTGCCGGTGCTGAGACAGCGGACCCACCTTCCGGTGATCGTCGATCCTTCGCATGCAGCGGGCAATCGTGACCTGGTGGCGCCACTCGCCCTGGCGGCCCAGGCGATCGGGGCCCACGGGATCATGGTGGAGATCCACCCCGACCCGGAGAACGCGCTGAGCGACGGCCCGCAATCCCTCACCTTCGACCAGTACCGCGACCTGATGCGGGCCCTCGGCTTAGGGGGCTGATCGTTACCTGAGGTTTACAGCGCCATATATGGCCCTACGACGACAGAGAAACCAGGCGAGTCGAGCACCCACCCTTTCTATGTCCGACCAGCGCCACATATGGCGCTACGTACCTCAGGTACGCATCACGTCGACCGTGGTCGGCAGCCAGGAGGGGCGGGCCGACTCGTGGGCGGCGATGATGTCGGAGTGGGTCAGGGTGACGCCGACGCCGTCGAGACCGCGCAGCATGCGGTCCTTGGCGGTGGGGTCGAAGTCGAAGTGCTCCTCGAGGCCGTCGGCGGTGACGGTTTGGGATTCGAGGTCGATGGTGACCTCGGCCCTGGGGTCGGAAGCAAGCTCGATCAAGTAGCGGACGGCCTCTTTGGGGAGCTCGACGATGAGAAGACCGCTGAAGCCGGAGTTGTTGCGGAAGATGTCGGCGGCCGAGGGGGTGATCACGGCGTCGAAGCCCCACTGCTGGATCGCCCATGGGGCATGCTCCCGTGAGGAGCCACAACCGAAGTTGGGCCCGGCGACCAGGACCTTGGCCCCACGTCGCGCCGGGTCGTTGATGATGAAGTCCGAGCTGGGGGTGCCGTCGTCGGTGTGGGCCCAGTTGTAGAAAAGGAACTCGCCGTACCCGTCACGCTCGATCCGCTTCAGGAACTGCTGGGGGATGATCTGGTCGGTGTCGACGTCGGCCCGGTCGAGGGGGACCATCGAGCCGGTGATGGTGCTGACCGGTTTCACGAGACCTCCCATTCCCTGACGTCGACGAAGCGTCCGGCGATGGCAGCCGCTGCCGCCATTGCCGGGCTGACCAGGTGGGTCCTCGCTCCCCTGCCCTGTCGTCCTTCGTAATTGCGGTTCGATGTCGAGGCGCAGCGCTCTCCGGAGGGGATGACGTCGGGGTTCATCGCCAGACAGCTCGAGCAGCCGGCGTCACGCCACGAGAACCCGGCAGCCTCGAACACATGGTGCAGGCCCTCGGTTTCGGCCTGGGCCTTGACCTGCATCGATCCGGGCACGACCACCGCGCTCACCCGGGAGTCGACCCTTCGGCCCTCGACCACCTTTGCAGCCGCCCGCAGGTCCTCGATCCGCCCGTTGGTGCACGAGCCGAGGAACACATGGTCGACGGCGATGTCGAGGATCGGGGTCCCCGGGCGCAACGCCATGTAGTCGAGGGCTCGCACCGCGGCATCTCGTTGCCCGGGATCGTCGTAGGAGTCGGGAGAGGGCACATGACCGGT
>JBOGEU010000283.1:0-1186 GCA_050741995.1 Acidimicrobiia bacterium
GCCCACTCGCGCGAGCAGGACCGCCCCATCGTTGTCGCCACCGCCACCTGCCTGCCCGTCCCGCCGTCACCAATGAGCGCGGCCGGGCCAGACCCCTACGTCACCAGGTAGTCAGGCCGTCAACAACTGATCGGGACTGACCTGAGCCCGATCATAAGGTGCCGTCCTACCTCGGTCTGCCGACGGCGCATACCAACCGGTAACGCCGGCGACGGTTGAAACTGCCGGGGGCAGCGAAGAGCTGTACGACCGACATTTCGTGGCGAGGCGCAGCAGGGCAGACGGCCAAACCGCAGCAGCAGTCGGGAGTGTCGCCGTTCTAGAACCACACGACACCCTGATCGTCCGGCTGACATCGGTCGATCGGGGGAAGGCCGTGACCGGCCGCCACGATGTCTTCCTCCATCTCGATGGTCACGTGGTCGAGGTGCTGGGGGACGCCAAAGTCGTCGAAGAGAGGCCAGCGACGCCCGAAGGTGATCCCTCGACGGTGCTGGGAGCGGAAATGGACGATGAGTTCAGCGTCAGGAAAGGTCCCATCGACGTACACCCGGTCGAAGGTGGCACCCTCGACGTGAGACCCTTCTAGGTATCGCCGCTGCTCCGCTGCGTGTGCCACAGGGTCGACACCGTCGGGAGGTCGGGCAGCTGGAAGGAATCTGGTGAGGTCGACGTCGAGGGGCCAGTCGACCACCTCGAGCGTGTGAGCATCGATTCGGACCGGTGGCCGTTCGCCCCGGGCGTTCGCATCTCGGCAGGCCCAGACGAAATCCGCGTCGGCCACGAAGTCGACGACGTCACCTCGCACGACGGCTCGATCAGGTTCCCGGTCCTGGGCATTGCTCAGTGGCACCCGGACGAACGCCTCCTGACGATCCCAGCTCGCTATGTGCCTGCGCTCGACCGTATGAACCCAGGCCCAACGACCGTCGACGACGATCGTAAGTGCAGGTGACGGAAGGGGGATGCGCCGCCCTAGGCCGCCCTGGGTGAGGTCAACCTCTGCGAGCCACTCCGGTGCCATACGTCTCGCATCTCGAATCCAGGCTCGGTTGTCGAACGCAAGGAGCATGGACGGTCCGAGGTCTTCCAGTTCGATAAGCTCTTCGACCACGCCGTCTTTGCGCGCCCGGACCAGCACCCCCGGGTAAAACCACGAAGTCCATCCGCCTGGATTGGGCTGCTC
>JBOGEU010000284.1:0-2909 GCA_050741995.1 Acidimicrobiia bacterium
GGCCAGAGCTACTGCGGCTATCTCCATCCCGGGTCAGTCGGTCCCGGCCAGTGAGCTGCGGGAAGCGGCGCCCGGTCGAGAGCGGGGGACGGTTCGCCTCGCGACGGGCTGGGTCACGCCGTGAGGATACCCAGACCGGTGCCGGGTCGCCGTTTCGCCTCCTACCTTGTACTTTCTACGACGAGTGTTCAGCCTGATCAACCCCGATGGCTCCGTACGCGACCGTCTTCCGGTGACCCTGGAGGAGATGCGGGATCTCTACGCCGACATGGTGGAAGCCCGGACCTACGACCACAAGTGCATGGCGATGCAGCGTCAGGGCCGGCTGGCCACGTACGCCCCGTTCGAGGGGCAGGAGGCGGCCCAAATCGGCGCCGCCGCTGCTTTGCGCCCCGACGATTGGGTGGCGGGCACCTATCGCGACGCCGCCCTCATGTGGCGGGCCGGGTACCCGTGGCGACTGCTCATCGCCGGGCGAACCGGTGACGAGCGGGGCGGGCAGCCTGCGGACGATGTCAATGTTCTCCCGCCCTCGATCACGGTGGGCGGTCACATGATCCATGCGGTGGGCCTGGGCTGGGCCGAGATCTTGAAGGGGTCCGATAGGGTGGCTCTCACCTCGTTTGGGGACGGGGCAAGTTCGGAGGGCGACTTCCACGAGGCGATGAACTTCGCCGCCGTGTACCAGACACCGACGATCTTTCTCTGCCAGAACAACGGTTTCGCCATCTCCCTTCCAAGCTCAGAGCAGACCAGGTCCGAGTCCATCGCAGCCAAGGCCGAGGGTTACGGGATGCCCGGGCTTCAGGTGGACGGGAATGATGTGGCGGCGATGCTCACGGTCGTCAGGGAGGCGGTCGAGGCGGCGCGGGACGGCGGGGGACCGACCCTGATCGAGGCGGTGACCTACCGCTTGGGCCCGCACACAACGGCCGACGACCCGGGGAGGTACCGGGACGACGACGAGGCCCTGGAGTGGAAGGCCAGAGATCCACTGGAGCGGGCCCGGCTGCTGCTGGAGAAGGCGGGCGGCTGGACACCGGAGTGGCAGGCCGGGCTGGAGACCCGGGCCGCCCAAAGAGTCGAAGAGGCGGTGACCCAAGCCGAGGCGCTGCCCCAGCCCACGGTGGAGGAGATGTTCGGCCGGATGTTCGAGAAGCCGACGGGGCCGCTGTTGGAGCAGATGGGGGAGGCCGGCGATGAGTGAGGTCACCCTCGCCCAGTCGCTGAACAGGGCCCTCGACACCGCCCTGGAGTCGGACGATCGAGTGGTTCTCATCGGGGAGGACATCGGCCGCAGCGGAGGTGTGTTCAGGATCACGGACGGGCTCCAGGACAAATATGGGGCGGGTCGGGTGTTCGACACCCCGGTGGCCGAGTCGGGGATCGTCGGGGCGGGCTTCGGCATGGCGATCGCCGGGATGCGACCGGTGCTCGAGATCCAGTTCCTCGGATTCTCCTATCCGGCATACGACCAGATCATCAATCATGTCGCACGAATCCGGAACCGGTCCAACCACCGGTTCACTGCGCCGATGGTGATCCGGGTCCCGTTTGGTGGCGGGATCGGAGCCGCCGAGCATCACTCCGAGTCGACCGAGGCCATTTACGCCCACATCCCGGGTCTGAAAGTGGTGGTCCCCTCGACTCCGTCCGACGCTCGCGGGCTGCTCCTCGCCGCCATCGAGGATCCGGACCCGGTGCTGTTCCTGGAGCCGATTCGTCTCTATCGGGCGGTGAAAGAAGAGGTCCCCGACATCTATTTCACGACAGATATCGGGCCACTTCGGGTCGAGCGCGAGGGTGATGACATCACCCTCATCTCATGGGGGGCGATGGTCAAGGAGACCAGGGCGGCGGCCGTCGCCCTGGAGGAGCAAGGCGTGTCTGTCGAGGTCCTCGACCTGCGCACCCTCTCGCCGCTGGATCACCAGGGAATCGTCGACTCGGCACGGAAGACCGGCCGGGTGGTGGTCGTCCACGAGGCGCCTCGCACCGCGGGGCTCGGCGGCGAGATCGCGGCCATCATCCAGGAACGGGCGCTCTACTCGCTTCTGGCGCCGGTGCGCAGGGTCACCGGATGGGACACTGTCTTCCCGTTGAAGCGCTCCGAGGGTCACTACCTTCCGAGCGTGGATCGGATCGTCAGGGCCGCCAGGCAGACCATGGAGGGCTAGTTGGAACGAGAATTCAGGCTCCCCGACATCGGCGAGGGCCTCACCGAGGCCGAGATCGTCCGTTGGCTGGTGCCCGAGGGCGGCCGGGTGGAGGCGGATCAGCCCGTGGTCGAGGTAGAGACCGACAAGGCGGTAGTCGAGATCCCCTCGCCATATGCAGGGACCGTCCTCCGACACGGCGGAGCCGAAGGGGAGACCATCGCTGTCGGCTCGGTGCTGGTGGTGATCGGGGACGGTTCCGAGACCGCTGCCACCGCTCCACCTCCACCGACCGAGACCGAAGTCCCCGAAGCGTCTCCGGTGGCTTCGGCGCCTCCAATCGTGGGGACCCTCCAGGAGGAGGCCGAGGTACTGGGGCGTCGCCCCGAACAGGCCGCAAGATCGGCGAGCGACACCGTCAAGGCACTTCCCATCGTCCGCAAGCTGGCTCGTGACCTGGGTGTCGATCTGTCCAAGGTCCCCGGCTCCGGGTCGGACGGACGTGTCACCCGGGAGGATGTGCTGGCTGCAGCGGAGGGGCCTGGCGAGGAGCCGGCGGCGGCTGTCCCGCCATCGCCTTCTCCGGAGCGGCCCGGGGCCGCTCCGGTTCAGGCGGATTCGCCGGAGCCCGTGTCCCCGGAGCCCGTGTCCCCTGTGCCCGTGTCCCCTGTGCCCGTGTCCTCGAAGCCCGTGTCCCCTGTGCCCGTGTCCCCGGAGCCGGTGTCCCCGGAGCCCGTGTCCTCGGAGCCCGTG
>JBOGEU010000285.1:0-7152 GCA_050741995.1 Acidimicrobiia bacterium
GCATGCCGCCGCCGCCAGCCTGCTCGGCGAGATCGAGCCGTTTCACCTCGTCTACTTCCTGCTCAATGTCGGCGACGGCGACTCACAAGTGCTCCTGCTCCCCGAGGACCCTTCCGGCAACAGGCAAATCATCGTCATGGACGCGGCCGTCAAGGGGAAGAGCCTGGCGCTCATCGATGCCCTGGAGGCCGCCGGCCTGATCGGGGCGGCACCGGCTGCCGGTTCAGCTCCGGACGGCTCCATTGCACTGGTGGTCGCCACCCACCCCCACTCCGACCACATCGGGGGCATCGCAGAGCTCCTGGCAGCCCAACGCACCCGAATCGGAGAGTTCTGGGACCCGGGATATTTCCACACCACCCAGGCGTATCACCAGATGATGACCGAGGTGGAGGCGAACAGCCGTCTCGGCTACGCCCAGCCGACCGCCGGCTATCGACGCTGGTTCGGCTCTGCGCTCGTCACTGTCCTGTCGCCCGCTGTGGGTCTTCGCAACAGGTTCGACACCTACGGCACCGAGATCAACGACTCATCTCTCAGCCTGAGAGTCGAGTTTCCCGCGGCCCGGGTGGTTCAGCGCGGCTCGGAACGGGAGCTGATCGAAGACCCGAACACCATGGCGTTGGTCCTGGGAGCGGATGCACAGACGCTCTCGTGGTCGTTCGTCCTCACCGACTTCCCGCAGCTGCACACTGTGGACAACGCCGCGGCAAGGGCAATCAAGGCCGCCACCGGAGCGGATCCGTTGTCGGCCAAGGTGATGAAGGTGTCGCATCATGGTTCGAAGCACGGGATCAACCTGGAGCTGATGGAGCGAATCAACCCGGCGCTAACTCTCGTCTCTTCGACAGCCGATGGCCCCAGATTCCATTTCCCTCATTCTGTCGCCCAGGAGCTGATCAGGGAGGCAAGAGACCCGTTGGCCGGCTCTGGCGCCACCAGGCAGAAGGCCGACCCGGAAGTGGGGCTGTTCTACACGTGTGATCGTGAGGACACAGGTGGGCAGGGCACGATCCTGGGGTCGATGGCGGTGCTGATGGGGAGAGGGACCGCCACCCTTTGGCGTTTCGGCGATGACACGGACGAGGTCGTGGACCTGGAACAAGGTCGCCGATTCAGCGGCTGACGATTCGGTGCCGGAGGCGGGACTCGAACCCGCACGCCCTTGCGAGCAATGGATTTTGAGTCCATCGTGTATACCAATTTCACCACTCCGGCTCAGGACCAATTGTACGGGACGTTAACCAGAGACCCGGCGTTGGCCTTACCCTTGACCGCAACGTGGACCGTCTCCATCGACGTCTCTTCAAGATCAACGACAAGGTCGGATTGCTGGAGCGGGAGATCCGAATGGTGGGCGCCGAGCTTGGACATCATCGGTCGATCGATGACGACGCCCAACGGGACGCCGCCGTCGGCAACTACATCGATCGGGAGGAAGCCGGGCTGACCCGGGGCGACGTCCGCCGGTTCGAAAAGACGCTGAGCAAGCTGGAGGACCGCCGCGACCAGTTGATCGAGAAGCGAGATCGGCTCCTGACCCGGCTGCCCGACTGACCGGGCGCCCGGCTACCGTCAGGGTCGTGCCCACTCTCGCCCTGATCGACGGCAATTCGATTGCCTATCGGGCCTTTTACGCCCTTCCCGAGGGCCTCGCCACCTAGAGCGGACAGGTCACGAACGCGGTCTTCGGGTTCACCCGGATGCTGATCCGGCTCCTCAAGGACTACCACCCCGAGGGGATAGCCGTGGCCTGGGATGTCTCCCGTCAGACCTTCCGCACCGAGTCGTATCCCGAGTACAAGGCGCAGCGGGAGAAGGCGCCCGATCATTTCCGGAGCCAGCTCCCGCTGATGGACGAGGTCCTCCAGACCCTCCACATCGCCCAGCTTCGAATGGAGGGTTACGAGGCAGACGATCTGATCGCGACTCTCGTCAGGAACGCGGTGGCCGACGGATGGGAGGTGCTGATCGTCACCGGTGACCGGGACGCCTTCCAACTGATCAGCGAGCCGGTCAAGGTGGTCTACACCCGTCGTGGCATCAGCGACATCGTTCTCGCCGACGAGGCGTGGGTCGAAGAGAGGTACGGGATCCGTCCCGACCAGTACGTCGATTACGCAGCCCTCCGTGGTGACAACTCGGACAACCTCCCCGGAGTGCCCGGAGTCGGTGAGAAGACCGCCTCGCGGCTGATCGCCGACAACGGCAACCTCGACAACGTATATACGGCGATTGCCGAGCAGACACCCAAGCTACGGGACAACCTGTCGGCGCATCGGGAACAGGTCTTCCTCAATCGTCAGCTGATGTCGCTCGTCGCCGATCTCGACCTCGGGTTCGACGTCGACGAGTTCCGGACCGTGGAGTGGGACCGGAACCAGGTCAAGGATCTCTTCGACAGTCTCGAGTTCCATTCGATGTGGGGTGACCTGGAGCAGGCCCTTCCCTCCGCCGCCCCCGTCTCGGAGCTGGTGGAGGTCGATGCCCGAGTGGTCAATGCTCTCGACGAGGTGGAGGCCATCGCCGCCACTGATGTGTTGGTCGCCGCTCTGGTCACCGACGGGGGAGAGCCCTTCGGGCTGGCGGTCTCCACCGGTCCCGGAGAGGCGGCGATCGTTCCCTTCGATGTCGCGGGGCCGATACTCGACGCCCTGGAGACGGGGCGGATCGCACTGGCCGGTCACGACGTGAAGGACCTGGTGCGGGCCTTGCTCGATCTCGACCATGACGTCGCACGGCTGGCGATGGATACCGCCCTCGCCGCCTACATCGTCAATCCGAGCCAGCGCACCTACAGCCTCGAGGAGCTGGGCGAGCGGCTGCTCGGGCTCGAGCTGGTGCCCCCGGACGATGCGGCGGAGGGGGCCGGGATGCTGCCCTTCGACATCGGGCCCGACGTCGAGTTGGAGGGACGACGGATCGAAGCGGTGCGCCGCCTGGTCGAGGTCATGCGATCGGAGCTCACCGACCGTGACGAGTTGGAGCTCTTCGACGAGTTCGAGCTTCCGCTGGTCCCGGTACTGGCCCGAATGGAACACGCCGGGATCGGGGTGGATCGGGCCTATCTGGAGAACATGGGCGCCGACCTGCGCGAGAAGCTCTCGACACTCGATCACCAGATCCAGGAGATGGCGGGAGAGCCGTTCAACGTCAACTCGACGGATCAGCTGCGCTACATCCTCTTCGACAAGCTCGGCCTGCCCGTGATCAAGAAGACATCGACCGGCAAGCCGTCGACCGACGCCTCCGTGTTGAAGAAGCTGGAGCACCCCCTGGTCGAGGCCCTGCTCGAGTACCGGGAGTACGAGAAGCTGCGCGGGACCTATGTCGACGGGTACCTGCCGCTGGTCGAGCCTGACGGCCGGATTCGCACCCGGTTCAACCAGATGGCGGCCACGACCGGCAGACTGTCCTCCGACCGCCCCAACCTACAGAACATTCCGATCCGATCCGAGTCGGGCCGGACCATACGCCGGGCCTTTGTCGCCGGTGAGGGCGCCGAGTTCCTGGTCGCCGACTACTCCCAAATCGAGCTCCGGGTCCTGGCCCACATGAGCCAGGACCCATTCCTGCTGGCGGCATTCCGGGGCGGATCCGACGTCCACACTGCAACCGCGGGAAGAGTGTGGAGTCTCGAGGAGTCCGAGGTGACCAGCGACCAGAGACGCACCGCCAAGATGATCAACTTCGGCCTGCTCTACGGGATGGAGGCATTCGGGCTCGCCGACCGCCTCGGCATCGACCGAGCCGAGGCCCAGGAGCACATGGATGCCTACTTCAACCAATTCGTGCAGGTCAGGGAGTTCATGGCCTCGGTGGTGACCCTGGCCCGGAACCAGGGGTACACGACGACATTGTTCGGGCGGCGTCGCTATCTGCCGGAGCTGAAGTCGGACAATTTCAGGATCAGGCAGATGGGGGAGCGGATGGCGCTCAATGCCCCGGTCCAGGGGACGGCCGCCGACATCATCAAGAAGGCGATGATCGACCTCGATGCCCGGCTGCGTTCCGAGGGCATGGCCTCAACCCTGATCCTCCAGATCCACGACGAGCTGATCCTGGAGTGCCCCATCGAGGAACTGGAGCTGGCGGAGAAGCTGGTGGTGGAGACCATGGAGGATGTGGTGGCGCTCGACGTGCCGCTGAAGGTGGACGTTGCCAGGGGGCCCGACCTGGCGAGTGTGAAGGCTTAGTGCCCCTGGGTCTAGCCTGTCCGCGGTATGGAGAGCGTCGTCGAGCCGCTTGTCATCCAGGGGCTGGTCAAGCACTACGGAAACGTGGAGGCGGTTCGAGGCATCGATCTCGCGGTGCGGGCGGGTGAGGTGTTCGGGTTCGTCGGCCCCAATGGCGCCGGCAAGTCAACCACCATTCGCTGCATCCTCGACCTGTTGCGCCCCACCCAGGGAGAGATCCTGGTCTTCGGAATCGACCCGCGGGACAAGCCTCAGGTCAGGGAGCGTGTGGCATATGTCCCCGGTGAGCTCAGGCTCCCGGAGCGTCTGACCGGTCGTCAGTTCCTGACTTCGATGGGCCGTCTGCGAAGACGGTTCGACAAGCGACGCGTAGACGAGTTGGCCGAGCGATTCAAGCTCGACCTCAATCGTGACATCCGCCACCTGTCGAGTGGCAATCGGCGCAAGGTCTCGGTGCTCAGCGCATTTCTCTCCGACGCCGACCTGCTGATCCTCGACGAGCCGACCGGTGGCCTCGATCCGCTGATGCAGCACGAGTTCCTGAGGCTGGTTCGTGAGCGTTGTGCCGCCGGGGCAACGATCTTCCTCTCATCCCACATCCTGTCCGAGGTGCAGAGCGTGGCCGATCGGGTAGCGGTGCTCCGCACAGGGAAGATCGTGGCCGCCGGGACCGTGGCCGAGGTGAGCGGAATGGCGCGCCAGCAGGTCGAAGTCCACTTCGAGACCGAAGCGCCCGCGGAGTTGGTCGACGTTTCCGGTCTCGACCAGGCGGAGGTCGACGGGAGCCGCTTCACGGCGGTGCTCACCGGTTCGGCGCGGCCACTCATATCTGCCCTGGCCGGACAGCCGATCACCTCGATCCGCATCGAGGAGCCGGACCTGGAGGAGGCCTTCCTCGGGCTGTACGAAGAAAGGGAAGAGTGAGCGGTCGCGCCGAGCTACTGGCCGTGCCATTCCGGGCGCTGCGTCGTGCCGGGCTGGTCTGGGGCCTGAGCTTGGCGGCCCTGATCATCCTCACCGTCGCCTTCTATCCGTCGTTTCGCGACGAGCCTGAGCTCGGTGATCTCATCGACGGCATGCCGGACGCCTTGATCAGTGCGTTCGGCCTCGCCGACTTCGGGACGCCGGAGGGTTTCCTGCGGGGCAACCTGTACGCGGTTCTCATGCCACTGCTCCTGGCCGTGGCCGGTGTGCTCCTCATGAACGGCCAGACCGCCGCAGATGAGGACGCGGGGCGGATGGAGCCGTACCTGGCGCAACCAGTGTCACGGGTCGCGGTGTTCAGCGGGCGAATGGCCGGGGTGGGGCTTTGGCTCCTGGTCATCGGCGTGGTCGTCGTCATCGCCCAGGTAGCCGGTGACGCGATGTTCGGTCTCGAGATCGACACCGGTCGGGTGATTGCGACAGTCGTCTTGTGTGTGCTCCTCGGCGCCCTGTATGCAGGGATAGCCGCGCTGGTCGCCGGCTGGACCGGCCGGCCAGGAGTGGCGCTGGGCGTGGGGGTGGCTCTGGCCGTGGCGGGCTATGTCGCAATCGCGCTCTTCCCCATAAGCGAGGTGCTGGCGCCGTGGCGGCACGTGTCACCCTGGGACTGGGCACTCGGCGCCGATCCTCTGACCACCGACACCGAGCCGTGGCGCTATCTGGCGGTCGGAGTGCCTGCGGTGGTCCTTGGCGGAATCGGAGCCTGGCTGTTCAGTCGACGGGACATCGTCGCCGCGTAGAGCCGATCCGTTGGCGGTTGGGGCAGAACCTGCGTACACTCAAATCGCCTGCTGGCCTCGCGTCTGCAGAGTTCCCTTTGGAGGCAACCATCTACACATGACCAACGAGCTAGAAAACGCGCCCGCTAGCGCCCCGGGCACCGGGAGCGCGGAGGCGCCCGAGACCACCGAGACCGACGCACCCGATACGTCGCTCGTGGTGGATGAGCCCGTTGAGGCTCCGGCTGAGGTTTCGGGCCGTGAGGCCCTGGTCGCTCCCGATCTGAGCGATCTCCCCGACGACATCGCCGACGACTTCGAGCGCGCAATAGAGGCCACCGTGCTCGAGTTCAAAGAGGGCGACATCGTCGAAGGCACCGTCGTAAGCGTCGATGCCGATGGGGCGATGATCGATATCGGCTACAAATCCGAGGGCCTGATCCCGACCCGCGAGCTCTCGATTCGCAACAATGTCGACCCCAACGACGCGGTAAAGGTCGGCGACCGGGTGGAAGCCGTGGTCCTCAACAAGGAGGACGACGAGGGCCGGCTCATCCTCTCTAAGAAGCGCGCCATGTATGAGCGTGCCTGGGGCCGGATCCAGGAGGTCGCCAAGGAAGGCGGCACCGTGGAGGGAACCGTCATCGAAGTGGTCAAGGGCGGCCTCATCGTGGACATCGGGCTGCGGGGATTTCTCCCTGCCTCGCTGGTCGACCTGCGCCGGGTTCGCGATCTCGACCCGTTCATCGGCGACACCATCACCGCCAAGGTCATCGAGCTCGACAGGGCTCGCAACAACGTCGTCCTCTCCCGTCGTGCCTACCTCGAAGAGGCCCAGGCCGAGGAGCGCAACGCTTTCTTGGACGGGTTGGCCGAGGGCGAGATAAGGGAAGGTGTCGTGTCCTCCGTCGTCAACTTCGGCGCATTCGTCGACCTGGGCGGCATGGACGGCCTGGTCCACGTCTCCGAGCTCTCCTGGCAGCACGTCAACCACCCCGGCGAGCTGGTGAAGGTGGGCGACAAGGTCACGGTCAAGGTGCTCGAGGTTGACCGGGAGCGGGAGCGGATCTCGCTCTCCATCCGCCAGACGAGCGACGACCCGTGGGATGTGTTCGCACGTGACCACGAGGTTGGGGATGTGGTCGACGGCGTCGTGACCAAGACGGTCCCGTTCGGCGCCTTCATCTCGGTGTCCGACGGAGTGGAGGGCCTGGTCCACGTCTCGGAGATCGCGTCGCATCGTGTCGAGTCAC
>JBOGEU010000286.1:0-1147 GCA_050741995.1 Acidimicrobiia bacterium
CGACGGCTGGAAGGCCAGGGGCTGGACCAAGAAGTCGCCAGGACCGATCGCCAACCTCGACCTGGTGAAGGAAGCCCATGCCCTCTACAAGGAGCGCCCCGGAGTGAAGATCCAATGGATCAAGGCCCACATCGGGAACCGGTGGAACGAGTACGCCGATGCCCTGGCGACCTCGTACCGTCGAGGGGTTCATTGATCACCACCACCCCGGAGGCGATGCTCGCCTGGGGGCGGCACACCCACGGGTCACCGCTGTATCACCACCTGGTCGAGGTGATCGCCACGGACCCCGAGCTGATGCGGGTGATGGGCAGGATCGGCCACCTGCCTCAGGCCAATCTGGTGTTCGGGGCAGTCCATTTCCTGATGATGACGGGCGAGGGCCCCGAGCTCGCCGCCTACTACCCGTCGTTGGTCGAGGGCCCACTCCCCTTGGAGGGTGTCGGGCCGGTGTTTCGGGATTTCGTCCTCGACCACGAGGAGGAGATCGTCGAGATCGGCAACACCCGTTACACCCAGACCAACGAGTGCCGGCGATGTGTGGCCCTCCTCCCCCTGGTGATGATGTCCCCCTTCGATCGCTTCCATCTGATCGATGTCGGGACCAGTGCCGGGCTCAACCTGGGCATCGATCGGTTCCACTATCACCTGGGCGGACAGGTGTGGGGCCCGGGCTCGACGGTGGTTCTCACCGCAGAGTCACGGGGAGCGACCCCCCGGCTCCGGGACATCGAGGTCCAAAGACGCATCGGGCTCGACCTCGATCCGATCGACCCTGGTGACGGGGACTCGCGTCTCTGGCTCGATGCGCTGATCTGGCCGGAGCACACCGAGCGACGGGCCCGGCTCCGGGCGGCGCTTGCCTTGGTGGAGACCCTGGACCTCGAGATGGTCGCCGGCGATGCCCTGCTCACCTTGCCCGACGTGCTGGCGGATATTCCCAAGGGCGAGCCTATCGTCGTCGCCAATTCATTCACCCTGATCCAATTCAGCGCCGAGCAGCGTGATCGGCTCGATGCGATCACCCAGGCATCCCGATCGCGGCGTCCTGTGTTTCGGGTCTCGATGGAGGCAATCGACAAGAGGGACGACTGGGCTCGTCTCGTCGTCGACGACGGCTCGGGCCCGGTGACGGTGGGTCAGGCCC
>JBOGEU010000287.1:0-1087 GCA_050741995.1 Acidimicrobiia bacterium
TTTCGATTTCACAGCAGTTCTCCCTTGACCGAGTGGTGGCCAAGGAAGGCGCGGAAGGCAGATCGCATGTCCGCTCCGGTCGCACCGGGGAGTGGAGAGAGGTTTTTACCGACGACCACAAGAGCCATTTCAAAGAGGCTGGCGGCGATCTCCTGATCAGGCTGGGCTATGAGACTGATGACACATGGTGAACAGCTCACCTCTTGCGCCGTCGAGAAGATTCACCGACGTGCCCGTTCTGAGCCAATCCTGCAGCTCAGGTCCGTGCCGCCATGTCCCGAAAGGCGGGGTTCGTCTCGATGAGCTCGCCGAATGGTGCCACCGCGATGACCCGTCCGTCGTCGACGAAGACGATGTAATCGCATGCTCTCACGGACGAGAGCCGATGGGCCACCACCATGATGGTGCGCTCGCCGCGGACCTGTTCCAGCATCTCCACGAGTTGTGCCTCGGTGACGTTGTCGAGTGCCGATGTGCCCTCGTCGAATACCAGCACGTTGGGTCGCCGATACAGGGCCCGGGCGATGGCCACACGTTGCCGCTGGCCTCCCGAGAGACGCACCCCCAGCTCCCCGACCTGGGCATCGAGGCCCTTCGGCAATGAGGCCACGAAATCATCGAGCTGGGCAAGTCGGATCGCCTCATCGACAGCCTGCTCATCGATCAGATCGTCAGGAATCCCAAGGGCGATATTGCGCCGCAAGCTGTCGTCCAATAGAAACAGGTTCTGCGGCACCACTCCCAGGTTGACCTGCCAGCCGCGAACATGGTTGGCGATGTCCCGCCCGTCGACCCGGATGACTCCCGACGTCGGCTCGAGCAATCCGGTCATGAGATCGACCAGAGTCGTCTTCCCTCCGCCGGTGGGTCCGCAGATGCCCACGAAGTCGCCTCGTCTGATCCGAAGGTCCACTTCTTGGACTGCCTCACGGTCTGCCTCGGCGTAGCTGTAGCCGACCCCCTCCAGGGCTATCTCGTTCCGGAAGGGGAGCGAAGTCGGTTGTTCGGAAGGAAGTTGCCGATCGACTTGGTCGAGCATCACCAGATCTGCATAGACGGCGTCGAGTGCGGCTGTGGCGAATTGGAG
>JBOGEU010000288.1:0-1061 GCA_050741995.1 Acidimicrobiia bacterium
ACCTAGAAGCGAAGCGCGACGGGGCTAGGCCTTCCGGACCTCCTGGGGCCGATCACGGCGTGGCATGATCGTCCTTTGCACCGCGGACCGTTCTCATGAAGTTGATCATCCAGATCCCCTGCCTCAACGAAGAGAGCCAGCTCCCGGCTACGATCGCAGACCTGCCTAGGCAGGTGTCGGGGTTCGACCAGGTGGAGTGGCTGGTCATCGACGACGGCTCGACCGACCGCACGGTCGAGGTGGCCCGCGCCTGTGGCGTCGACCACATCGTCAAGCTGACCAACAACAAGGGCCTGGCGTCGGCGTTCCAAGCGGGACTCGACGGCGCTCTCAAGTTGGGGGCCGACGTCATCGTCAACACCGACGCCGACAACCAGTACTCGGCGGCCGACATCCCCACCCTGGTTGCACCGATCCTCCGTGGCCAGGCCGACATGGTGGTGGGTGACCGCAACGTCATGGCAGTCGAGCACTTCTCGGCAACGAAGAAGCGACTGCAGCGTTTGGGGAGCTGGGTGGTGCGCCAAGCCTCCGACACCGACATCCCGGACGCCACGTCGGGCTTCCGTGCCTACAACCGCGAGGCCGCCCTCGGGCTCACGGTGGTCTCGAAGTTCACCTACACGCTCGAGTCGTTGATCCAGGCCGGCAAGAGCCTCGTCGCCGTCGAGCACGTCGCCGTCGCCACCAACGACAAGACCCGCGAGTCGAGGCTCTTCAAGTCGATGTCTTCGTACGTGCGGCGCAACATGATGGCCATCTTCCGCATTTACACCGGCTACGAGCCGCTGCGCGTCTTCTCCGTGCTGGCGGCCGGGTTGATCCTCGCCGCCTTGGCGGCATGGGGCCCGTTCCTCTGGGACTGGCTGGTGAACGGCCGGCGCGAGGGCCACCTCCAGTCGATCATCCTTGGCGGCGTCCTGCTCATGGCCGCACTACAGGTCTTCGCCCTCGGGGTACTGGCCGACGTCATCGCGTCACACCGTGTCGTCAGTCAGCGCACCCTCGAGCGCGTTCGCCGCATCGAGCTCGAGCTCGGGGTCACGCCCTCGCACTACATG
>JBOGEU010000289.1:0-2033 GCA_050741995.1 Acidimicrobiia bacterium
AAGAAGAAATGGCACGGGTATGCCATTCAACGCCACAGCACGAGGGGTACGCTGAGCCAATATGGACGTCATGGCGCTCCAGGAGAAGATAAGCCGCATCGACGGCGTGGAGGCAGCGAGGATCGTCGCCGGCAACGGCCAAATCGAGGAAATCCATGTGCTCGCCCGTCGGAACAAGCCTCCAAAGCAGTTGGTTCGGGACGTTCAGTCGCTGAGCCAGGCCCTTTTCGGGGAGGAAATCGATCGCCGGATCGTCTCAGTGGTCCAACTCGCCGACGTCGATCTCGACACCGGGCTCCGTCCGGCCTTGGTCGACGTCTCCGAGACACTCGACGGGTCTCGCGCCGAGGTGACGGTCACTCTTCGCTGGCAGAACGAGATCTTCTCCGGGTCTGCCCGTGGCGCCGCGGCGACGTCCACCAGGCCGCGTCAGATCGCCGATGCGACCATCGAGGCCGTGCGCCAGGCAATCCACCGCGAAGCGGCACTGGCCATCGCCTCCATGGACATACCGCTCCTCGGGAGCCGCAAGGTCGCGGTGGCCCAGGTCGTGGTGGTCACCGAGGCCACCGAACGCACGATGATCGGATGCGCCTATGTCGAGGATGAGGAGTCACGGGCCGTCGTGCGCGCGGTGCTCGACGCCCTCAATCGCATCCTTCCCGACCTGAAAATCTCCTGACCAACGCAGTTTCCACCCCGCACCATCTATCCGCCTCGGCTGCCGAGAGCGTGCTGAGGGCTGGCGGAAATGCCGTAGACGCCGCCATCGCCGCCACCGCCGCTCAAGGCGTCGTGGCACCCGAGACCTGTGGAATCGGTGGCGACCTCTTCGCACTCGTTCACCGGCCCGGATGGGATGTGCCCCGCGCCCTCAACTCCTCGGGGAGGTCCGGGACCAAGGCCGATCCCGAGCAGCTCCGTCAGACAGGTCGAACCGACATTCCACGGGATCATCCGCTGTCGGTGACGGCGCCCGGATGTGTGGATGGCTGGTCCGCGCTCTCTGCCGAGCTCGGAAACCTCGACCTCGCCCAATGTCTCGCCCCGGCGATCGGGCTCGCCACCGATGGATTCGAGGTCTCGGCCGAGCAGGCGGAAGCTTTTCAGGCCTCGGCGCCGATGTACTCACAACACCCCGCCGTGCACGAGTTCTACCCCGAGGGCGAGCCCGTGACTCGGGGGGACATGGTCCAACGCCTGCCGCTTGCCGCCACTCTGCGCGCCATCGCCGAAGACGGGCGCGATGCCTTCTATCGAGGGAGCGCCGCCGACGACATCGTCGATGCGTTGGGCGGGATCATCACCCCCGAGGACCTGGCTCTCCCCCATGCCAACTGGGTGTCACCGATCTCATGCGACGTGGCCGGGCTTGCAGCATGGACCATCCCTCCCAACTCCCAGGGATACCTGGGGCTGGCGACACTGGCTGTTTTCGAGATGCTCGATCCACCTTCCGACCCCGCCGATCCGCTGTGGTGGCACTTGTTGATCGAGGCCTTCCGATCGCTGGCTTGGGAGAGGGACGATCTGGTCGCCGATCCCGACCATGCCCCGCTGCCCGCAGACCTGCTCCTCGATCGCCCACGTCTCGCCCGTGCCGCGTCCACGGTCGATCGCCATCGAGCCGGAGTGTGGCCGAAGGACATGGGATCGGAATCCGGAACCGCCTACCTCTGTGTCGTCGACGACGACGGCATGTCGGTCTCGATCATCCAGTCGAACTACTACGGGACCGGCTCGGCCTTCGGCGCAGCCAATTCCGGGTTCCTCCTCCACAACCGTGGCGGTGGCTTCAGCCTCACCCCGGGTCACCCCAACGAGCTCCTGCCCGGCAAGAGGCCGTTGCACACCCTGTCCCCCACTATCTGGACCTCGGGCCAGGATCCGAAATGGGTGATCGGGACCAGGGGAGGCGCCGTCCAACCCCAGCTCGTCGCCCAGGTCGCGGCCAGGGCCGTGCTCGCCAGGCAAAGCCTCGAAGAGGCGCAGATGGCACCGAGGTGGACGGCCGAGGAGTTTGGGCCTTTCTC